>NZ_JBNFMU010000222.1:0-42075 GCF_049942315.1 Pseudomonas wayambapalatensis | reverse complement strand
CTGGGCCGCAAAGCGGCCCCAACCGCTCTGGCTCGCTTCCTGCAACACAAATCACCAAGGCCCGGAACCCCTCCGGCCAGCAAAAAAAACAACAGGTGAAACCATGCCAAGCGATCACTCCGCCGGCACGCCGGCAAGTTCCTCCGTAGATTTCGAGAAAGTCGGCTCCGACTATTTCCAGCAACGTGAACTGAAAAAAGGCGCCGCAGGCTGGGTCCTGCTGGTGGGCCTGGGCGTGGCCTACGTGATTTCCGGCGACTACGCCGGCTGGAACTTCGGCCTCGCCCAAGGCGGCTGGGGCGGCATGTTCCTGGCCACGCTGCTGATGGCCACCATGTACCTGTGCATGTGCTTCTCGCTGGCCGAGCTGTCCTCGATGATCCCCACCGCGGGCGGCGGCTACGGCTTCGCGCGCAGCGCGTTCGGGCCCTGGGGCGGCTTTCTCACCGGCACGGCGATCCTCATCGAATACGCCATCGCCCCTGCCGCCATCGCCGTGTTCATCGGCGCCTACTGCCAATCGCTGTTCGGCATCGGCGGCTGGATGATCTACCTGGCGTTCTACATCGTCTTCATCGGCATCCACATCTTCGGCGTCGGCGAGGCGCTGAAGCTGATGTTCATCATCACCGCCATCGCTGCGATTGCACTGGCGGTGTTCCTGATCGGCATGGTGCCCCATTTTGATGCAGCCAACCTGTTCGACATCGCCAAGACCGACGCCGTCGGCGCCAGCAGCTTCCTGCCATTTGGCTATGTCGGCATCTGGGCGGCAATCCCCTATGCGATCTGGTTCTTCCTCGCCGTCGAAGGCGTGCCCCTGGCCGCCGAAGAGACCAAGAACCCCAAGCGCGACCTGCCCCGCGGCCTGATCGGCGCGATGCTGGTGCTGCTGGCCTTCGCCCTGCTGATCCTGGTGGTCGGCCCCGGCGGCGCCGGCTCCGAAGCGCTCAAGGCTTCGGGCAACCCGCTGGTCGAGGCGCTGTCGAAGGCGTACGGCGGCTCGACCTGGATGGGCGGCTTCGTCAACCTGGTGGGCCTGGCCGGGCTGATCGCCAGCTTCTTCTCGATCATCTACGCCTATTCGCGGCAGATCTTCGCACTTTCACGCGCGGGCTACCTGCCGCGCAAGCTCTCGGAAACCAACAAGAGCAAGGCGCCGGTACTGGCCCTGGTGATCCCCGGCATCATCGGTTTCGCCCTGTCGCTGACCGGCCAGGGTGACCTGTTGATCCTGGTCGCGGTGTTCGGTGCCACCTTGTCCTACGTGCTGATGATGGCCGCGCACATCACCCTGCGCATCCGCCGGCCGAAGATGGAGCGCCCGTACCGCACTCCCGGCGGCATCTTCACTTCGGGCGTGGCCCTGGTGCTGGCCTGCATCGCCGTGGTCGCCGGCTTCCTGGTCGACCCACGCGTGGTGATTGGCGCTGCCGTGATCTATGCGATATTAATTGCCTACTTTGCTTTCTACAGTCGCCACCATCTGGTGGCCGGGACGCCGGAAGAGGAATTCGCCGCGATCCAGAAGGCCGAAGAGGCCCTGCACTGATCGCCGACTTACGCCGCAGGCCAGCCCTGCGGCGCCCTGGAGATTCTGTATGGCAAGTTTCGTACACACGGTAGGCAATCTGGTCTACCGCTTCGACAGCCTCAAGGAAGTCATGGCCAAGGCCAGCCCGGCGCGCTCGGGCGACTTCCTGGCCGGTGTTGCCGCCAGCAACGACGGTGAGCGGGTCGCCGCACAAATGGCCCTGGCCAGCATCCCGCTCAGTCACTTTCTCAACGAAGCGCTGATCCCCTACGAACAGGACGAGATCACCCGGCTGATCATCGACACCCATGACGCCGCCGCCTTCGCCCCGGTCAGCCACCTCACCGTCGGCGGCCTGCGTGACTGGCTGCTCAGCGAGGCGGCCGACGAAGCCAGCCTGCGCGCCCTGGCCCCCGGCCTGACGCCGGAAATGGCCGCCGCCGTATCCAAGATCATGCGTGTCCAGGACCTGGTGCTGGTGGCGCAGAAGATCCGCGTGGTCACTACCTTTCGCGGCACCATGGGCCTGCGCGGGCGGCTGTCGACCCGCCTGCAGCCCAACCACCCCACCGACGAGCCGGCTGGCATCGCCGCCAGCATCCTCGACGGCCTGCTGTACGGCAACGGCGACGCCATGATCGGCATCAACCCGGCCACCGACAGCATCGCCTCGATCTGCGCCCTGCTGGAAATGCTCGATGCGATCATCCAGCGCTACGACATTCCCACCCAGGCCTGCGTGCTCACCCACGTCACCACCTCGATCGAGGCGATCAACCGAGGCGTGCCGCTGGACCTGGTGTTCCAGTCCATCGCCGGGACCGAGGCCGCCAACGCCGGCTTCGGCATCAACCTCAACGTGCTTCAGGAAGGCTACGAGGCCGGGCTGTCGCTCAAGCGCGGCACCCTCGGGCAGAATCTCATGTACTTCGAGACCGGCCAGGGCAGCGCGCTGTCGGCCAACGCCCACCACGGCGCCGATCAACAGACCTGCGAGACCCGCGCCTACGCCGTGGCTCGGCATTTCAAGCCATTCCTGGTCAATACCGTGGTCGGTTTCATCGGCCCGGAGTACCTGTACAACGGCAAGCAGATCATCCGCGCCGGCCTGGAAGACCACTTCTGCGGCAAGCTGCTCGGCGTGCCGATGGGCTGCGACATCTGCTACACCAACCACGCCGAAGCCGACCAGGACGACATGGACACCCTGCTGACCCTGCTCGGTGTAGCCGGGATCAACTTCATCATGGGCATCCCTGGCTCCGACGACATCATGCTCAACTACCAGACCACCTCGTTCCACGACGCGCTTTACGCGCGCCAGACCCTCGGCCTGAAACCCGGCCCGGAATTCGAAGCCTGGCTGGAACGCACCGGCATCTTCACCCAGGCCGACGGCCGGGTGCGCTTCGGCGACAACCTGCCTCCGGCCTTCCGCCACGCGCTGGCGCAGCTCGCATAGGGACGACCATGGACCGACATACCCCCACACATGACAATCCCTGGCTGGCCCTGCGCAACCTGACGCCCGCGCGCATTGCCCTGGGCCGTACCGGCACAAGCCTGCCGACCGGGGCGCAACTGGACTTCCAGTTCGCCCACGCCCAGGCTCGCGATGCGGTACACCTGCCCTTCGACCATGCCGGCCTGCGCCAGCAACTGAGCGACCGTGGCCGTGACAGTCTTTTGCTGCACAGCGCCGCTGCCGATCGTCACCAGTACCTGCAGCGTCCCGATCTGGGCCGTCGTCTGAGCGACGACTCGGCGCTGAAACTGCGCGAACACGCCCAGGCCAACCCGGGCGGCGTCGATCTGGCAATCGTGGTGGCCGACGGCCTCTCGGCGTTGGCCGTGCATCGCCACACCTTGCCGTTGCTGAGTCGCTTCGAGGAACAGGCCGCCGCCGATGGCTGGAGCAGCGCCCCGGTGATCCTGGTGGAGCAGGGACGGGTCGCGGTGGCCGACGAGGTCGGCGAGCTGCTCGGTGCGCGGATGACCGTGATGCTGATCGGCGAACGCCCCGGCCTGAGCTCGCCCGACAGCCTGGGCCTGTACTTCACCTACGCCCCGAAAGTGGGCCTGACCGACGCCTACCGCAACTGCATTTCCAACGTGCGCCTGGAAGGCCTGAGCTACGGCATGGCCGCGCATCGCCTGCTGTACCTGATGCGCGAGGCCTGTCGCCGGCAGCTTTCAGGGGTGAACCTGAAGGATGAAGCCGAGGTCCACAGCATCGACAGCGAAAATTCCCCCAAAAAATGCGGAAACTTCCTGCTCGGTGAAGGGTAAAAAACATGTAACCCAAGGCGGATTGCGCTTCTAGGCTGCCTTGGGGCAGCATGCCGGTACGAGGCAGCTTGCATCCCCCCGTTCCCACATGGACTCTGAGGCCTGCTCATGCGCATCATCAAGGCAACCCTGGAACACCTCGACCTGCTCACCCCGCTGTTCGTCACCTATCGCGAGTTCTACGGGCAACTGCCCTACCCCGATACTTCGCGCACCTTCCTCGAGAAGCGCCTGAAACGCGGCGAGTCAGTGATCTATCTGGCCCTCCCGGATGACGACGACCACAAGCTGCTGGGCTTCTGCCAGCTCTACCCGAGCTTCTCGTCACTGTCGCTCAAGCGCGTGTGGATCCTCAACGACATCTACGTAGCCGAGGATTCCCGGCGCATGCTGGTGGCCGACCACCTGATGCGCGAAGCCAAGAAGATGGCGAAGGAAACCAACGCCGTACGCATGCGCGTGTCCACCAGCAGCAACAACGAGGTGGCGATGAAAACCTACGAGTCCATGGGCTTTCGCAAGGATACCGAGTTCGAGAACTACGTCCTGCCGATCAGCCAGGATTGACCAGCCGGGCTTCTGGCCTGTGGGGACGGCACCTGCCGTCCCGTAACCCGCCGCTACAAACTCCCCGGGCATCTTCCCGACTTCGCCGTATAATGCCCCATTCGTCATGTGTGAAAAGTTACCTATCCACCGGTGAACATGCCCACGCAAAATGACGTCGTCCGTCATCGCGCGCCCGTGGAAGCGGGTCAAGACAACAGGTGCTGTACATGGAATTCAACCCGCTGGACCTTATCCTGCATCTCGATGCCTACCTCGACCTGCTGGTGACCAACTATGGTCCCTGGATCTACGCCATCCTGTTCGCGGTGATCTTCTGCGAGACCGGCCTGGTGGTCATGCCCTTCCTGCCGGGCGATTCGCTGCTGTTCATCGCCGGCGCCGTGGCCGCGGGCGGTGGCATGGACCCGGTACTGCTCGCCGGCCTGCTGATGATCGCGGCGATCCTGGGCGACAGCACCAACTACGTGATCGGACGCACGGCCGGAGAACGGCTGTTCCGCAACCCGAACTCGAAGATTTTCCGCCGCGACTACCTGCAGCGCACCCACGAATTCTACGAACGCCACGGCGGCAAGACCGTCACCCTGGCGCGCTTCCTGCCGATACTGCGCACCTTCGCGCCATTCGTCGCCGGCATCGCCCACATGCATTACCCGCGCTTCCTCGGCTTCAGCGTCGCCGGCACCCTGCTGTGGGTCGGTGGCCTGGTCACCCTGGGCTACTTTTTCGGCAACGTGCCCTTCATCAAGCAGCACCTGTCGCTGATGGTCGTAGCCATCATCGTCCTGTCGCTGGTGCCGATGATCCTCGGTTTGCTGCGTGGCCGGCTGGGCCGTACCGCCAAGGCCCACTGACCGTCCATGTGGTCGTTCAGCGCCTGGCGGCGCAAGCGCACCCTGGCGCGCTACCAGGTCGATCAAGCACTGTGGCAGGCGATCCGTGACCGTCTGCCCCTGCTCGACGGCATCAGCGACGAGGAAGACCGCTGGCTGCGCGAGGCCAGCGTGCTGTTTCTCTACGACAAGCACCTCACCACCCTGCCCGGCGTCGAGCTGGACGACGAGCAGCGCCTGTTCCTCGCGGCCCAGGCCCAGCTACCGCTGCTGCACCTGGGCGAGCTGAACTGGTACCAGGGCTTTCACGAGATCATCCTCTACCCCGACGACTTCAAGAGCCCGCAGCGCCACCGCGACGCCAGTGGTGTCGAGCACGTGTGGGACGCCGAACACAGCGGCGAGGCCTGGCAGCAGGGCCCGGTGATCATGGCCTGGGCCGGCGTCGAGGCCAGCGGCGGCTGGGAAGCCTACAACCTGGTGATCCACGAGCTGGCGCACAAGCTCGACATGCTCAACGGCGACGCCAATGGCCTGCCGCCCCTGCACCCAGGCATGGACGTCAGTGCCTGGGCCGAGGCCATGCAACAGGCCTACGACGACCTCAACCGCCAGCTCGACGCCAACCCTGACCTGGAAACGGCCATCGACCCCTACGCAGCGGAAAACCCGGCCGAGTTCTTCGCCGTGACCAGTGAATACTTCTTCAGTGCCCCTGACTTGCTGCATGAAAGTTATCCACAGGTGTACCGGCAATTGTCGCTGTTCTACCGCCAGGACCCGCTGGCCCGCCTGACACGCCTGCAAGCCGAGCACCCGCAGTACCGCGACGCCTCCGTCTGATCTGCCCGCACATCAGGCCGACCGTGGCATGCGTTGGCGGAATGTGCCTATAATCGCCGCCACTTTTTTGGTCAATCACGGGGGCAAAGCCCAATGAGCTACAGCAAGATTCCTGCGGGCAAGGACCTGCCGAACGACATCTACGTCGCCATCGAGATCCCGGCCAACCACGCGCCGATCAAATACGAGATCGACAAGGACAGCGATACCCTGTTCGTCGACCGTTTCATGGCAACCCCGATGTTCTACCCAGCCAACTACGGCTTCATCCCCAACACCCTGGCCGACGACGGTGATCCGCTGGACGTGCTGGTCGTCACCCCGTACCCGGTCGCCCCAGGCTCGGTGATTCGCGCCCGTCCGGTCGGCGTGCTGAACATGACCGACGACGGCGGCGGCGACGCCAAGGTCATCGCCGTACCGCACGACAAGCTGTCGCAGCTGTACGTCGACGTGAAAGAGTACACCGACCTGCCGGCCCTGCTGATCCAGCAGATCGAGCACTTCTTCGCCAACTACAAGGATCTGGAGAAGGGCAAGTGGGTCAAGATCGAAGGTTGGGAAGGCGCTGACGCCGCCCGCGCCGCGATCACTAAGTCGGTTGCCGCCTACAAGGGCTGATGACCGCCTTGCCATGAAAAAACCCGGCCATGTGTGCCGGGTTTTTTTATGCCTGTCAGATACAGACACCGTTTTCTTGCGGGGTCTTCAAATGCCTCATCCAGAAATAAGAGAAAAATCCCACATTAGCCTGCAAAAGCGGCCGACAAAAACTCCAGATTCCCACCATCAGCATAAACATCCTGTTTATTTCCTCGCCTCGCGCCACAATCTAGACTCGCCGCCATGAACAATTCCGGTGACCGTCTCAAGACCCTTCTGCAGGAATGTGGCCTGACCGCTTCCGACTTCGCCGCCCAGCGCAAGGTCACGCCCCAGCACGTGAACAATTGGTTCAAACGGGGTATTCCCCTGGCGCGCCTGGACGAACTCGCCGACCTGTTCTGCGTCCATCGCCGCTGGCTGCGCAACGGCGAAGGCCCCAAGCACCCGAGCCCGATCCTGCGTCCCGGCCTGCCTCAACCCGAAACCACGCTACCCGGCCATGGCGGCAGGCAGATCTGCGTCGATTTCCACCGCCTGCTCGACGGCCTGCTCATACCGGATCCGGACCGCCACCTGCTGGTGTCGGCCCAGGCCTTGGAGACGCTCGGCATCCTCCCGGAAAATGCCATCTGCCTGGACATGCCGGACGCCAACATGGCCCCGCTGATCCCCATTGGCGCCGCCCTGGCCATCGACCGCAGCCTGACCCGCGTGGTCGACGGGCAGACCTACGCGCTGCTGCACGAGGGCCGGCTGCGGGTGCACAGCCTCAGCGTGGGGCAGAACGGCACGCTGTGCCTGCACAGCCACGACCGACGCAACTACGCCGTCGAGCGCTACACCCCGGCCCAGCGCCACGCCCAGGGCATGCAGGTATTGGGTTGGGTATTCTGGTGGTCGTGGTTCAGCCGTCAGCGGCCCGTATGACACACCCGGTGCCAATTTTCGCTGGGCATCCCTGGCGAGCCCTAGTATGCTACGCGGCACATTTAGCCGAGGGTCGGCACAAGCCGCATCCCAGAGCACCTGACGACGCCCCACACGGCCGTTTGTCATCTTTTTCAGGCCTCGATGGCCAACCTGTTAAGGCGGTTGCGGCTTACCAAAAATTAGCCAAGCCCGTCCCCGAGAGCCGGCCACAAGCCGGCTTTTTATTTGTCCGAAGAAATCCAATAGTACTCATCGGCCTTCCCCTCACAAATACTCCATAACCATCAGCAACTGTGTCTGATACCCCCCAACCGCTGGAGTCTGATCCCCCATCTTGATCGCCTTGGCTCCCAAACTAAGCTGCAGATTTCCACCGGAAACGGTGAACGCCAACACTTCGTTGAGCCGCAAAGCAGATGTCGGCGAGGCCGAAGTCAGGTCACGCAGCCGCAGACGCAAACCCAGTCCATTGAGGGTGGTCTTGAGCGTGGCGTCGTCGTATGCCGCATCAGCCGGCACCAGGCGCAGATTCACCCGAGTATCGTCGGCGCAGCGAAACGCCAGCGGCACGTCGGTCCAAGGAGATGAGCCAGCCGTCAGTTCGTTGCGGCTTATCGCTGGCAACGAAACGCTCTGGCTCTGCGGGAACAGTGTGGTGCACAAAGGCCGTACCAACGCGCCGGTAACTTGCAGCTCACTCGCTGCGTCGGCGCGGACCAGGCTTGCCTGGCACATCAACACAGGCAGGCACAGTGCAATGATCCCCCTCATCCCAGCCCCCGTCGATTTACAGATAAACAATATTCACGACCGCCGAGGCCGAAAAGGCTCCCTCAGTCAGCGCGCCCTGCGCAACCAGCCTGGCCGACATACCAAGATCGACTGCCCCCGATACATTGCTCACCGTCCGCGCCACCCCGCGCACATTGATGGCGGTGTTGTTGTCCTTGCGCAGCAGCTGGTAGCCGAGGTTCGCTCGACCGGCAGATGCGATGGTGTCGGTCAGCGCGCTCGAAGCCGTAATTGCGATCGTGAACGATGAGTTAGCGGGACAGGTGAGCGCCAGGGGCAGATCGATTGCCGGCGCTGCGGCCACTTTGTCGTATTCGATACTGCCAAAATTGGCGGTGAGGGTTCTGGCGCTGGTCAAGGTGCACGGCGGTCGCGTGAGAGTGCCACTCACGTTGATGGTCACCGACTCGGTAGCGGCGTTAGCTGATGCGCTCATTACAAGGGCAGCCGCAGCACAAAAAAATGGAATTCTCATGGTTCAGCTCCGGAAGATCAGGGGTACGTTAGCGTTAGGGTGTACTGGCTGGAAAAATTGCCTGTTGGCGGAGCGCCCGCATTATTCAACCTCGGCTGAAAGCGCAAACTCAGGTTGTTAGTGCCCGCTGCCAGCGCGATGCTTCGCGCGCTGCCAAGTGCGACCGGGCTGTTCGTGTCAGCCCAGGTGCTGGCCATGGACAAGCCGGACAAGGTGGTCGCGGAAAGTCCTTGTGCCGCGTTCACGACAGCTTGCGTGGGTGTGAGGGTTGCACGAATGGTCGATGCTGACTGGCAGTTGACAGCGATGTTCGCTACCTGACTGGCGCTTGCAGTTTCAGCGTTCGACAGCGTACCGAAGTACACGTTGGAAGGTGCGGTGGAGTTCAACCTGCAGGCCGGGTTTGCCACGGTGTATTGCACCAACCCGGAATAAACCCACTCCGACCAATTCTCGTAGCCGCCAATGGAAGTGATTGCGTAGTTGAACTGCAGAAAGTAGGGCCCAGGCCTGTCCACCGCCCTCGTGTAGATATTGGTCGAAATCGTGAATCGCGTGCCGACAGGCAGCGCGGTGCAGCCGTTAGGCATGCAAGTCGTACCGGTAGTTCCAAGCCCCCCCCGACTGACTTGCTGACCGTTGGCCATGACCACAAATGTGCCAAGGGGTGTACCGTTCGAATATTGCGCGTTGTAAGTGATGTTGGCACCGACGGGGAAGCGCCGAGTGATGTTGCAATCAAGGCTCACGGGAATCGTGAATATATCGCCCGGAGCCAAGGTGCCTCTGTCCATTTGCAAAGGCGTGCTGGCGCAGGTCAAGTTGTTGCCGACGAACGCTTGCGCAGCGGGGTGGAACAGCACCGCCATGATCATGATGAGTGCTGTCCAGCACGTCTGGGCCATGTTCGGGCGAGGGGTTGAGGTAAGAAGCTTCATATCAAGAATCCTTAGGAGCTCATCGGTGAACGCGCGCAGGTGATCGCTATCTGCTCGATGCCTTCGCCCTTGAGCGCGAAGTGTTCGAGATCCAAAGGCGCTTGACACCAAGGTTTGCCGTCCACCTCGACGATCAATTGCGATACATCCGGCACCCCCGTGAGGTATACCCGGCCGCTGTCGGCAATCATGGCGCTACTGAGCAAATGGCCGGCCTGGTCACTGAGAGTGGCCTGGGCCGCAAACGGCGCTTCCTCACCGTCTGGTGTCACCAGCCTGACCAACAGACGTCGACCGTTACGGGTTTCGAAAGCCGCCTTGATGAAGGCGCCGCGTGTAGGCAAGACTTCTTGGACCAGATCACTGATGTCAGTGGTGTCAGACAAGGTGTCGGTGTTGAGCGACACTTTGTTAGCCCGATAAGGCTGAGCTGACGGCACGATGGTATAGCCGGACTGATTGGTGCGGATGCCGCTGCGCGACTTAACGCCAACGCCAGCGGCGCCCGGCGTAGAGACGATGATGTTGGTCTCGCCCAATGGCTGGGTGAACATGACAGTATCGCTGGTGGCGACCAGGCCACCTTCGACGCCATAGTCGAATTGCGTGCTTTGCCGATCAGAGCTGTAGGCACCATGCCAAACGGCATTGGCGGCGTTGTAGCGCGCGGCCAGCGAATGTCCCGTCAAGCGGTCACCCTGGGTATCGCGTTGCTCCAGGCCCAGGTTGTAGGTCAATGCGTTGTCGGCAAGCAGCGAGTCGCTCAAATTGAGGTTGCGGTTGGCGTTGCCAGCATTGTCGCGGCTGGCTCCCGCACTTACCCTGCGACTCGACCCTGGACCGCCGAGCGGCAGGCTGACCCCTATCGATACACTGTTCTGCGTTTGCCCTGCCCCGCGCGCTTGGGCCAGGCTCAGGGTATAGGCTGCACTGCCGACGCTGAAGTTATAGCCCAATTGAAGCGAGGTGGTACTGCGTGTCTGGTTCCAGAACTGGGTCTTGCTAAGGTTGGCAAACATTCCGCCATACGCGCCGAACTGCTGCGAAATATTGGCGGTGAACGCACTTTTCATATGCCCGGAAAAGTACTCGGAAGCTAACAACGCGCTGTCGAGCAGGTGTTCGTCATCAATCACTGCGGTCGCAGGCGATTTGGCACGCAAGTTGACCGCCTCGTTGAAACTGTAATAGCCCGCTGTGGAATAACGGTAGCCAACCAGACTGAAATTGGTGTCGGTCGCCTCTACGGACTTCGAGTAGCGAAAGCGATACGACTGGCCAGAACTGCTGCGCGCATCGATACCACGCGTCGCTGCCTGAGTCACGTCAAGAGAAATTGCGCCAAAGCCTGCGATGTCCTGCGCGATGCCGAACAGCGCGGAACGATAATCAGCGCTCAAGATGCTGCCGGCCAGCAGCGTCGTGCCGCTGGCCACGCCGCGGCGGTAGCTAAGCTGGGCGAAGGTCGGTTTTGGCAGGCCGGACGTCGAGTTGGCGGAACGATACTGGCCCACGGTGAATTCATAGCTCTGCTGCCCTTCGCGCAGCATGTAAGGCACCGACGAGAACGATTGAACGTAGACCTGACGATCGCCATTGGGCCCCTCCACGGTCACTTCGATGTCACCATTATTGGGTGTGGAATACAGGTTTTTCAGCGCAAACGGGCCAGACGGCACCCACTGCTCGCTAATGACATAACCACGTTGACGCAGCGTCACCAACGAGCGACCGTTGGCGATCCCGCGGATCACTGGGGCGAAGTTACGCGCATCATCCGGCAGCATGTCCAAGTCCGTCGCGACACTGACGCCGCGATAGGAAATCGCATCGAACAAGTCACTGCTGGTCGCACCCTCGCCAACGGTCGCAATGGCCATGCTGTCGCCGAGCGCATGCTGGACATAGGTATCCACCGACTTCCACTGGCCTGCCGTGCCAGTACTTTTCTGGTACGTAGAGAAATTACGCAGACGCCATGCACCGGCATTGATCCCACTGCGCAGGCTGCCGAATTCTGCTTGCCGGCGGCTGTTGTCGTTGCGGTTATCGCTGCCGGTGAACGTGTAGTTGGCGAACGCCACAGACTCACCGTCCGACCAACGCCGACGCCGCAACTCGAAGGGCACTTCGCCAATGAACGCTTGAGGGACTTGCAACTGCAACTGCTGTTTGCCGAAGTTGTAGTCATACGTCACGCCAGCCAAGCTGCCGGAAAACGCTATACACCCATGTTCGTAACTTTCGGCGCTCGCAAGACGGTCAGTATCGACGCCCAACTCCTGCAACGCAGCCAGGGTAAAGCAAGGGTACAACGCGGTGATGCTCGCCGGCTGGTCTGCCGGCGTGCGGATGAACTGAACATCCCGCACATCCAGCGCCTTGCCGTTCAAGCTGAGCGACACCTGGTAGATTCCGGGCAATTGGCCTTGACTGAGCGCACCAACTTGCGCAACCACAGCCTCACCGCCGCGTCCTCCGCCGATTTCCAGAAAGCTGGGATCGAAATCAATGGCAGCCAGCGCACTGGATGGACCAGCGCAAACGAAAACCAAGGATAGACAGGCAGCCGGGGTGTGACGCAGCCGCTGACTCATGCGCCCCGTTGCCATGGCGTATCCCTCATGCAAGCAAATGAATTAATTGACCAGGGTCTTTACCGGTGCTTCGACTGCGCTGCCGTACTCATTGATGTAAGTAAGGTTAATCGTGTCGCCTGCGCGTACAGGGAGGTCAACGATCCTACTTTCGCCTGGCTTGATGAGTTCGAGCAGCCCTTTACGCTCGATGCCATTGACCACCAGCTTGCTGACGACCACGTGGTAGCCAGACGGGTTTTGAATATGCAGACGGCCCCGTCCAGCTGAAGCTTTTAGCCCTGCCACAGCGTCAACTAAATTGCCTTGCAACCCCTCAGGGCGATAAAACAGTTTGATACTGGTTTTAACGGCAATCTGCAGTACGTTCTGATGGGCCGGATCGGTGGACTTTGCGGGAATAGCTTTTACATTGACCGTAAACAAACTTTCTTTATCGCTGGCGAAGACACTTTTATCGATGGCCATAATCCGCAGCATGTTCTGACTACCGGGATCGAGGCGAAACAATGGAGGCGTAATCAGAAAGGCATCGCTGCTGCTCTCACTGCCACCGTACTCACTGACCCAGGACTGGATCAGATAAGGAATATTGTCTTCGGCGGAGTTGGTTACTGACAGGCTCGCTTCCTTTTGCTTGGCCTGATAGACGACCCGCGTGGCGCCTACATTGACACCCGCATGCGCCAGCACGCTGCTAAGGCTAAGTACCAGGGCGAACAACCCTGCGAGTTTCGATTTCATCTGATGTCACACCCTTGGCCCAGGATCCACGCTGCACGTGGACCCTGGTGATTCAGCGTAATTAGCGATAAGTGATGTCGAAGCTGGCAATGGCATTGACGCGACCGGTGCCAATACCACGCGCAGTGACGGCACCGTCGGTGTCTACCGTGTCGGCTACCAGGCGCACGTAAGAGGCAGTGAAGTCGAAGGTGTTGCTGGCTGGGCGCAGGCTGTAGGCAGCGCTTTCAGTGTTGAGCGGCAGCTTGGCACCGGTGCGGGCATCGGCGATCTGAATACCCACGCCTGCAACCTGATTGCTGCCGACCATGCCCAATACCGTCGCATCGCTGGCGGCTTGCTGACCGCTGAACTTCACGGTTGCGTTACGCAGAGTCGGCCCGCTGCAGTTCTCCAGCGAAATGCTGAAAGGTGTACCGCCATTGGCAGCCAGGGCACCGACGGTATTTGGGAAGTCTGCGATACGCACTTGACCCATATCGACAGACTGAGTAGCACTTTGAGTATTGATTGTGCACGCGTTGTCATTGACCACGCCTGTGAACTCGATTTGACCATCGGCCGCTTGCGCAGCGGTGAGCATGAAAGAAGTTACCAGGGCAGCGCAGGACAATGCGGAGTATTTGATTGAACGAACAGACATGACAGGCCTCGCTTTATAAGTGATAGGTCCCTGGCAACGCATACTGTCAGCAGGGGATTGAACTATCGCTTAGCTCACCCGTGATCAACATAAGACGAATCTCAAAAGCCAATCTGCCCAGCACAGGGCAACTAATAGAGGCAGAGGCGCCATTCAGCAAATAGGTTTCCACGGAAAAATAGTTGGCCTTCAGGCATTAGGAAACCCCAAGCGAAGTTTCTGACCAACCGGAAATGGGCGGCATGGGCATGCAGAAAAGCCCGATGTTCAGGTGCTGATTTTATTGGATGACCAATGCAACGCTTTGGTTATCCGCCCCTGGTGCACAGCCCCCCACACCACGAAATGATTGCCAGCGTACCTGCGACGAGCCGCAATCTGCCAGATCGCGGGTCGCCCTTCATGCGCCGGCCGTTTCTCCACGCCGGTATGACCCGCTTCGGCACAGATAAAACTTTCCTAGGGTCTGTATGAAAAGCCTTGAGACGAAGGTCAGGCAAGGCGAAAACAGCCGAGGAAGCGGAGTTTACGGGTTGTAAATGAGCATTCCGAGGCTGTTTTCAACGCAGCATCACCGAGTATCAAGGTTTTTCATACAGAGCCTAGCCATGCAACAGGTGGCGGGCGCCGCTACATCGGCCACATTCGCCGCGGCACCATGCCCGGGCAGTTGATCAGAGTGCTATTTCAGCCCCGCTAAGGAGGTCTGTACTGACTTGATGGAAAAATCCTCGCGGCAGGGAATCGTGCATGCCGGACCATTCGTCGGGTGAAAGGATTCAGCTATCACCCTATTTGGCCGCCAGCCGATAAGCCGATTAGTCACACAAAATTGGAATGCAAACATGAAAGGATTTTTCGTTGCTGCGGTGCTCTGCTCTTTGCCCCTATTGAGCCAGGCCGAAGATAGGACGCCGCTGCATGGCACTGTGCGCTTCACTGGAGCGGTGGTGACTGGACTCTGCAATGTCACCACTTACAGCCAAGGCAGGGTGTGGGAATCATGTGCGCAGGATGCGACGTTTTCGACCTTGACGGTTCAAGCCGCTGCGAGCACACCGCCCCAGCACATCAGCATCCAGCCATTGCCGCAGCCCTCAACCAAGATGGATCAGGAGTATGTACTGATCAACGCCACGGGCAGCGCGGTCAAACAAGGCCGCTATGTGATTACCCAGAAAGTGCTTTGAAGCATGCCTAAGCATCCCCCCATGCTCAGCAGCCGCTGACCAAGGCTTGCCGACTAGAGATTGAGATCCGTCCTATTCAGGACACGGCAGCCGCGCACTAGGCTGGCGCCGATGAGACCTGACCACCTGATCCCGACGCTCCACTCCTCGCTCTCGACGCCGCAGGCGGCGCGCAAGCTCCTGTGCCTGTTCGCCTTCAGCCTTGTAGCGGGAGTGTTCATCGGTGCTTACAGCTACCTTCGTGTAACGCTGAATCAGGAGATATCGTCCCGCCGCAGCTACATGAACGAAGCGATCTTTGATGCTCAGGGTTTCTTCGTCAGCCGCCAGACGCTGCTCAAAGGGTTGGGGTTGTCTACGGTCAGGCAACCCACGCTTGCCGCCGCCGAAACCAACAATGTGCCGGAAGAGGAGATTCATATCATCCTCGGCCAGGACCATGAAATCTGGAGCCTATGGCTGACCCGGCGCATGCTCGATTACTTGCGGACCAACGAGGTCAACCTGATCTATGTGCCGCAAACGCCAGGCGCAGAGGTGCAACGCCTGTTCACCGCCGCCACCCATGCTGAGAGCATGCCCTCGCGGGTGCTTGAGCGCGTGCGATCGGCCAACGATATCCAGGCGTCTCAAGATGAACTCTGGCTGACCGATCCCGGCCGACTGGATTCACCGCTGTATATCTTCATCAGAATGGACGAACGCAAGGCCACCTCAGGCTGGCTGGGGCTCGAGGTCGATGGCCCAAACCTGATCAAAGCCCTGCAGCACGAGCAGGCTGGTGACTTCAAGTTGCTGGATGCCAATGGTCAACTGATTCTGAGCAACGCCCCGCTCCCGCCTGCAAGCACGCGACGGGCTGATAACGTCCCGACGTCCACCAGCTTCGGCTGGGAGGGCGGGTTCTGGTTGCCGGAAAGGCTGACTATCCGCAAACATCTGGACTATTCCAACTGGCAAATCATCTACAGCATACAACTGAAATCCTTGCTTCCCAGCTTGGCAATACCGCTTGCGGCGGCGCTTCTTATTTGCCTTCTGGCCACGGTGTTCATGCTCTGGTGCGTCAAGCGGATCAACCAGCGGTTGATCGTGCCGGCCGCCGCGCGTATTGACGCCCTGATAGAAAGCGAGGCGTTCTGCAGCGCAGTGATTCACGTCGCCCCTGTGGCCTTGTGCGTGCTGCGCCGCAGCGATGGCGCGGTGGTGCTGGAAAATCAACTATCGACACAGTGGCTGGGGATGGGCGATGAGCGAACGCGGCTATGCCATCAATGGATTGACCGCGCTTTTGGTTCCGAAGCAGAGCGAAGCAGCACTGACGAACTACAGATGGCGGACGGTCGACATCTGTTCCTGAGCTATGCTCCAACGCGCTATCAGCGCGAAGATGTACTGATCTGTGCATTCAGTGACATCACCGAACGCAAAACCACCGAAATGGCCTTGCAGCAGGCTCGCACCCTGGCCGACGCAGCCAATGAAGCCAAGACGCTGTTCCTGGCAACGATGAGCCACGAAATCCGCACCCCGTTGTATGGCGTGCTGGCAACGCTCGAACTGCTTTCCCGGACTCAGCTGGACACACAGCAGCGCGGCTACCTCACCGCGATCGAAGGCTCCTCGGCATCCTTGCTGCAATTGATCTGCGATGTGTTGGATGTGTCGAAGATCGAAGCCGGCCAACTGGCACTGGAGCTCACGACTTTTGCGCCGCTGGAGCTGACTCAGGACGTAATCCAGAACTATACCGGCGCGGCCCAGAGCAAAGGCCTGCAGCTGTTCGCCTGTATTGATCCGCGACTGCCCGAGCACGTGCTGGGGGACGTCACCCGGATTCGTCAGATTCTCGGCAACCTGCTGAGCAACGCAGTCAAATTCACCGAGACCGGACGCATTGTGGTGCGCCTGCTGCTGATGTCCCGCGAGGGCGAACGGGCCATGTTGCAGTGGCAGGTAGTCGATACCGGCAAGGGCATTCCTACGCAGGATCAACAACAGCTGTTCGAGCCGTTCTTTCAAAGCAGCCCGACCGCCAATGTGGTCGCTGGCACCGGCCTGGGCCTGTCCATCTGCAAGCGCCTGGTGCACTTGATGAATGGCTCGCTCAGGGTGTTCAGCGAACCGGGCCTGGGCAGCAGCTTCACGTTCACCCTGCCGCTCGAGCAGGTCTCAGCGCACACGCAGTACGCCTGGGCTCAGCCACTGGTCAGTGAGCGCATCTATGTCCACTCGCAGGTGCAGGAACTGGCTGAGCACACTGCGGGCTGGCTGCGCCGCTGGGGGGCACGGGCACAGCTGACAGGCCAGGATACGAGTCAACTGGATACTGGCGCGACGCTGGTCGAGCTGTGTCCAGGTCAGGCCAGTACCACCCTCAAAGATGACTGGAATGGTAATCGGGTCGTGGTGGCGCAGGATGCACACGGCATTGTCCAGGTCGACGAGCGCACCTGGCGCGTGGGGCTGAACAACCTTCAGGCACTCAATCGTGCCGTCGGCCAAGCGTTGGGCATAGAACTGCAAGACGAGCCGATGAAGCCTGTCACGGTTCAGAAAGGCCGGCTGAATCTGCACCTGCTGGTGGCAGAAGACAACATGATCAATCAGCTCATTCTGCGCGACCAACTCGAGGAACTAGGCTGCACCGTGGTGCTGGCGCGCGACGGTGTCGAGGCCCTGGCGCTGTGGCAAGACGCCGACTTCGACATCGTCCTGACCGATGTCAACATGCCGCGCATGAACGGCTATCAACTCACCGGAGAGCTGCGCGCAAGGGGCTGCAGCGTACCGATCATCGGTGCTACTGCCAACGCCATGCTGGATGAGGCAGAGCGTTGCCTGGGGGCAGGCATGGCACACCTGCTTGTCAAACCCTTCACGCTGCACGCCTTGTACCAGTGCTTGCAGCCTTACCAGAGAAGCGTGTCGTGAACGTGTATCGCGTGCTAATAGTCGAGGACCATCCGTTTCAACACCAGTACCTGACGACTGTCTTCCAGGCGGCAGGCGGCTTTGAGGTGGAACTGGCCTGGGATGGCGCCACTGCACTGCAGCGCCTGGCAAGTAGCCGATATGACTTGCTGCTGACTGACCTGATGATGCCGCATATGGACGGTGTGCAACTGATACAGCAACTGGCGCAACTGCATCGTCCCCCTGCCCTGGCATTGATGACTGCAGCATCGCGACGCATGCTGGTTGGCTCCGGCCAGGTCGCCAAGAATCTTGGGCTGCGCGTCGCCGGCCTGATCTCCAAGCCGGTCCGAGAGGCTGAAGTTGTCGGTTTGCGCGAACGACTCGATGACCTCACCGAGCAGGCCCGAGCGTTCAGCAGCAGACCGCGAGGCTGCCGTTCGCGAAGCACCTTGGCCAAGGCCCTCGAGACCGGTGAAATCCAAGCGTGGTTCCAGCCGAAGATGTCGCTGCATGACGGAAGCATCGTCGGTGCCGAGGCGCTCGCGCGCTGGGTACATCCTGCCGAAGGTTTGCTTATGCCCGGCGCTTTTCTCGATGAGATCGAAAACGCCGAACTGGAAATCGAGCTGCTCACCTGCATGCTGGGTCAAACCCTTGGCGCCCAGGCACAGTGGGAGCGCATGGGCCATCCGCTGCCTGTATCGATCAATCTGCCGACCCACCTGCTCGATCATGCCGACCTGGTCGACCGCTTGCTGGCCCAGGTACAGATCAACCAGGCCGACCCCCGCCAGATCACCTTCGAGCTCACCGAGACCTCTACCACCCAACTGTCCAGCAGCTACTACGCCGGTGCATGTCGCTTGCGGCTGATGGGGTTCGGCCTCGCTCAGGACGACTTCGGCAGGGGGTACAGCTCGTATTTCAATCTGGTGTCGACGCCGTTCACGGAGCTCAAGATCGACCGCTCGCTGGTATCAGGCTGCGGCGAAAACGACGGCTTGGCGTCAGCCTTGCTCAGCATCACCGAACTGGGACGCAAGCTTGGCCTCATCACGGTCGCCGAGGGTGCAGAAACCCAAGCCGAATTGGCAGTGCTTCGCCGAATCAAGTGTGACCACGTGCAGGGTTTTATCATCTCTCCAGCCGTCGCGCGGGATGACTTGGCCAATTTATTAAGGGAAGATGGCCCACGGCCAGCACTAATTTGAAACCTCATGGTCAAACGATTCAGCTCAGGGAAGTGCTGACTTTTCAAGGACGATAGACGCTATTTGCGCACCTTTAGCGTCGGTCTATTTTCTTCCTTTAGCCGAGCCCTACCCCCATGAAACACGCGAGCCTACACCTGGACGCCCTGGCGCTGAGTTCCCAACGCCTGAACAAAGCTCTGTTGCTGATGACAGGCTTGCTGATACTTCTGTCCAGCACCTGCTACTGGGCGGTGTCGCGGCTGCTGGAGGCCGAACAACAGCGCGTCGAATTTCATTTCGCTCGGGTCGTGGAAATCATCCACGAGCACGAGTCGTTTATGCGAAATGTAGCGACCGGCTACCGTTACAGCAGCTCGCCGCCCCTGCACTCGGTACAGTCCGTTTCAGTGATCCAGACTCAGCCTATTGGTGATCAGGTGTTGCTCAAGGCCAAAGGTTTCGACCTTTCGTTGCCGTTCTCCCTGGCCCATGGCCCAGGCTATAGCAAAGAAGACGAAGGCCGAGCGCTGGCCTTGGGCGTGCAGATGACCGACTACTTTGGCGGGTTCTGGGCCAGTTCATTCTATTCTTCACCACAACTGTTCATTCTCAGCCCGGCCGGCGAAGCCAGCCTGGCAATTCCCGCCGCAGATGCACCTCGCCAGCATCTGCCGTTGCTGCAAGAGCAATACAGCTCTGTCATCAACCGTCTGCAGCAGATCCTGCCCTCACAGACCCTGCTGAACGATCATCGTGTGCGCTGGATGCGCGCGCCCTCGCAGCTGTACCAGAAGCACCGCAGCATTGTCGCGATGATCGGCCTGGACGCTGCCAGTGCCCTGCTTCCTGCCGGCAAAGCGAATGGCCTGCTGGTCCTAGCCGCCACCGTCGATACCGCCCAGGTCGATGAGTTCGAGCGGGTGCTGCAATTGCCGGTGTACAACCAGTTCACCCTGATCTCGCCTGAGGACGACGTAGTGCTCGGCACTCTGGAGCCAGGCACCACTGCTCCTTTGGGGCTGAGCTTCAATCAGCAGGGGCTGCGTTTCAAGTTGATATCGAACTCCGGGGAGCGCTGGACCGGCCTTTATGCAATCAGCTATCAGGACTTTCTGCGCTATGCCAAATGGCCGTTGATGGGGCTGATGCTGACGTTTATTGCGGCGATTCTGGTCGGCCTGTGGATCAACCGCTGGTACCAGACCCGTATCGTCATACCAGCTCAAAAGGCGCAAGAACGCCTGTTCGAGAACGAGTCATTCAACCGCCTGATGCTGCACAACGCACCCGTTGGGTTGTGTGTTCTGCGTCGCAGTGACCGCAAGCTGCTGCTGGAAAACCAGCGCGCTGCGCAGTTGGCTGCCACCCCAGCCGTCCTCCAATTGCTGGAAAGCCATGATGGCGATCAGGCGCCCGGGGAGACCTGCCTGCTGGTCGACGGTCGCTATGTTCAGGTCGTGGTCGTGGCCGCCCGCTACGAGGGCCAGGACGTGTTCCTGTGTGGCTGCAATGACATCACACGGCATGTAGACGAGACCTTGATGCTGAACCAGGCACACCGCCGCGCCACTGCCGCCAACGAAGCCAAGACCGTGTTCCTGGCGACCATGAGTCACGAAATCCGCACGCCGCTTTATGGCGTGCTGGGCAATCTGGAACTGCTCTCGCTGACTGATATGACCGAGCGTCAACGCCACTACCTGGAAGTCATCCAGGGCTCGTCAACAGTGCTGTTCCAACTGATCAGCAACGTACTGGACGTATCCAAGATCGAATCGGGCCAGATGCCGGTTGAGGAGGCGCCGTTTGACCCCGCTCAACTGGTGGAGGATGCAGTGGTTGCCTTCAGCGCAACCGCACGCAACAAAGGCCTGGATATCGAAGCGGAGATAGATCCGCAGATCCCCAAGCAGATCCTGGGTGATGCCGGGCGGCTGCGGCAGATACTGCACAACCTGTTGGGCAACGCCATCAAGTTTACCGACTCGGGCCGTGTTCGCCTGCGTCTGACTGTGCAATCGCGCAACGCCGACTGCGTTTCGCTGCAATGGCAGGTCACCGATACCGGCGTCGGCATCAGGGAGCAAGCGATTGAGCAACTGTTCAAGCCGTTCTATCAGGTCGCGCCCGGCCAGGATGGCAATGGTGCAGGGTTGGGTCTGTCGATCTGCAAAAAGTTGAGCGAACTCATGGGCGGGAGCATGCGGGTTGTGAGCGAGCCCGGGCTGGGCAGCAGCTTCTCTCTGCTGATCACCCTGCCTATCGTTCACACTGCGCCACCGCCACCGCCGACCTCACTGCTGCCTACATGCCTGGATGAGCCCTGCCTGAACGTGCGCGTACTGGTTGCAGAGGACAATCCGGTCAGCCAAGCGGTGCTGCGCGAGCAGCTCGAAGCGCTGGGTGCCCACCCGACGGTTGCCAACGACGGTCAACACGCACTGAAACTGTGGCATACCCAGACATTCGACCTGGTCATCACCGACATCAACATGCCACGTCTCAACGGTTATGAGCTGGCGCAAGCCCTGCGCGTGCAGGGCGTGGATGTACCGATCATCGGCGTTACCGCCAACGCCCTACGTGAAGAAGGCGAGCATTGCCTGGCCATGGGCATGAGCGCCTGGGTGGTCAAGCCGCTGAGCCTGGGCATGCTCCGCCAAGCCCTGATGTCGCACTGCCGTAAAGCCAATAGCCAGCAGTTGCAGCCTTTGGCGCCGTCGGCAAAGGACGATCAGGAAGGCTGGATCGAGCTGTCGCCTGCCATGCGTGAGCTGATGGCTCAGACGCTGGTGGCGGACATTTCTCAGATCGAGCAAGGGCTTCAGGCGTCAGATGCACTTGTCGTGCGTCAACGCCTGCACAGCATGAGTGGAGCTCTGGCCAGTGTGCACGCACAGGCACTCCACCACCTCTGCCAGCAACTGGAAGAAGCGTTGCATGCGGGTCCGCTCGACGCGCCGCTGATCGTACAGATCAGAGCCCTCTGCGCCCGCCTCGCGGCATTGGCGCAATCTTTGGGCGAGCAAACTCAATGATGCCTACCATCTACTGCAAGAGATTCCACCAATGTCTCAATTGAAGATCGTCATCGCCGATGACCATCCCATAGTGCTACTCGGCGTGCGCGAAATCATCCAGCGCGATGGGCGCTACACCGTAGTAGGCGAGGCGGTCAGCTCCAGTGAGTTGATCGAGCAGCTGCGCAAGCACAACCCGCAGCTGCTTATCACTGACTTCAACATGCCCGGCGATGCCACCTATGGCGATGGCCTGAAGTTGATCGAGTACGTGCTGCGCAATTTCCCACAGACGCAGGTCCTGGTGCTGACGATGATTTCCAACAGCCTGATCCTGTCACGCCTGCAGGAACTGGGGGTTGTCGGCGTGATCCAGAAAAACCACCTGCATCAAGAGATCGAGAAGGCGTTGACCGCTCTGAGTTCGCAGCGTCGCTACACCAGCCCTAAACCCGAGGCGCGCTCGGTGCTGGTCCGCCCCGGCCAGATAGAGGATCGCTTTCAAAGTCTCTCGCCTCGTGAAATGGAGGTGCTGCGCCTGTTCGTGACTGGCTTGTCGGTGAGTGACATTGCGCGGCAACTGTGCCGCAGCAACAAGACGGTGAGTGCACAAAAAGTGTCGGCCATGCGCAAGCTGGAGATCGACAGTGATCAAGAGCTGATGGCCTACTGCATAGAAACTCGTCAGTTTTCCTGACAACGCCCAATAAGCGGGCTTCGTACCTGACGGCCGACACATGACACCTAGAACAGCGCAGGCAATGGTCTTTGCGGTACGCCGCAATAACGCAATAGCGCTGAGCGAGAACCTTCAGAGATAATCGATGATCGGCTGCACATGGGGCTGATAGCGTCCAAATGCAGGAGATTGATCACTTACCATGACAACCCGCACTGCCCGAGTTAGCCGCACGCCTGATTCTGCGACAGTGAAGCTCAAGGCGTCATACAGTCGCATATCCAGGACCGCAGGGCCTTGATCGAGATCGTGCAAGCGCAGCCCCAACCCTTAAAAGGATAGCGCTCAAGGTCACGCTGTCGCCTGCCGGGACACGGTCAATGAAACGCAGATTGACTTGCGTATTCTCGACATATCGAACTCCAACTTCAGCCCACAGCGGCGTTGCGGCCTTGAGCACGCTCAAACTGACTGGCGGTAGCGCAGCCGATTAAGTGATCGGGAACAGGGCCGCGCACAGGGAAACAGCCGAATCAGGATCAATAGCAAGATCGTGGGGGCGGGCTTGCCCGCGAGAAGAACACCGCGGTCCAATCCACTCGGCTAGCAATCAACCAGCACCTGGGCAATCCGCTCCAGCCCCCAGTCCAACTCATCGCGGCTGATGCACAGCGGCGGCGCGATGCGCAGCACGGTCTCGTGGGTTTCCTTGGCCAGCACGCCCAGCGCCATCAGCACCTCGCAATACGGCCGCGCCGGGCGGTCCAGCTCGATCCCGACCCACAGCCCACGGCCACGAATATCACGCACGAACGGCACCGCCATCTCACGCAGGCGCTGTTGCAAGTAGGCGCCGAGCTCGGCACTGTTCTGCGCCAGTTGCTCGTCTTGCAGCACGCGCAGCGCCTCCAGGCCCACCGCTGCCGCCAGCGGGTTGCCGCCAAAGGTCGAACCATGGCTGCCGGCATCGAACAGGTCCATCAGCGCATGGTCGGCGATGAACGCCGAGACCGGCAGGATCCCGCCGCCCAGCGCCTTGCCGACGATCAGGCCATCCGGGCGAATGCCCTCGTGCTCGAAAGCGAAGGTCTTGCCGGTACGCCCAAGGCCCGACTGGATCTCGTCCAGAATCAGCAGGGTGTTGGTGGCGTCGCACAGCTCGCGCAACTGACGCAGGAAGCCCTGTGGCGGCACGCGAATGCCGGCCTCGCCCTGGATCGGCTCGATCAGCACGGCGCAGGTATTCGGGCCGATGGCGGCACGGAAGCTGTCGATATCGCCGAAGGTCGCGGTGTCGAAGCCGTCGCTGAACGGGCCGAAGCCATCCTTGTACTGCGGCTCGGTGGAGAACCCGACGATGGTAGTGGTGCGACCATGGAAGTTGTCGGTGGCGGTGACGATACGCGCCTTGTCACGGGCGATGCCCTTGACCCGATAACCCCAGCGACGCGCGGCCTTGATCGCGGTCTCCACCGCCTCGGCGCCGCTGTTCATCGGCAAGGCGGCCTCGAAGCCGGCGATCTCGCACAGGGCTTCGAGGAAGTGACCGAGGGTTTCGGAGTGGAAGGCCCGCGATACCACGCTGACCTTCTGCAACTGGGCGATGGCGGCAGCGACGATCCGCGGGTGGGCGTGGCCATGGCTGACCGCCGAGTAGGCCGACATCATGTCCAGGTAGCGCTTGCCGTCGCAGTCCTCGACCCAGACACCCTGGGCACGGCTGATGGCCACCGGCAGCGGCGAGTAATTGTTGGCGCCGAAGCGCTGTTCACGATCGATGATATGGGTGATGTTCATGAAAACTCCTGATCAGGCGCTGAGCAGCTTGCCGGTGCGAATGGGGGTGGTGCCGGTGACGCGTCCCAGCGGATCGCCAGGGCGCACGAAGCGCACGTCGCGGCGCATGTACAACACGCCGGCAGTGGCGCTGCGGACCGTGGTCACCTCGCCGCTGAGCGGGTCGATCAGGTCGAACATCGGTTCGCCCGGCTGCACCCGGGCGCCCAGGGCGACGCGGTGCACCAGCACGCCACCGACCGGGGCGATGAACTGCTCGCTGCCAGCCAGCGGGGTGCCCGGCCACAGCAGTTCCGGCAGGGGCGCCGGCTCGCCGCTGATGAAGCCGGCATGGCACAGGTAGTCGATGATCGCGCTGGCGTCCTGCTGTGCCAGCGCGCTGTCGACATCGCGCTGGCCGCGGTGTTCGACGGTGACGCAGGCATTGCCCAGCGGAATCGGGTAGGCGCCTTGCAGACGCTCGCGCAGGCGCCACCAGATCAGGCTCAGCGCCTCGTCGAACGACAACGCCTGGGAATCCACCGACAGCAGCGAAGCTTGCGAGCCGATGTAGCGGGCCAGCGGCTCGACCTGCTCCCAGCTCCATTCGGAGGTGTACAGGTGCATCACCGCCTCACGCGAGCAGTGCAGGTCCAGGACCAGGTCGGCATCGTGTGCCAGCAGCATCAGCCGACGCTGCAGCGACGCCATTTCATCGCGCGGGGCGATCGCCTCCAGGCTTAGCTGCCAGGCGGCGCGCACAGCCTTGAGGTTGTGTTGGGCATCGTCGGTGAGTTCCCCTTCCACCCGCTGCAGGATCGCCTCGAGCGGGAAGGGAAAATCACGGTTGTAGTTGCGCCCGCTGCCCAGCTCGAAACGTCCGCTCGGCGCGCCCATGACGAACTGGGCGAGCCCTGCCGGATTGGCCACCGGCACCAGGACGATCTGGGCCGCCAGCCGGCCGTCGGCCTCCAGGGCGAG
Organism: Pseudomonas wayambapalatensis; assembly: GCF_049942315.1. Classification (NCBI taxonomy): domain Bacteria; kingdom Pseudomonadati; phylum Pseudomonadota; class Gammaproteobacteria; order Pseudomonadales; family Pseudomonadaceae; genus Pseudomonas; species Pseudomonas wayambapalatensis. The sequence goes on along the minus strand of NZ_JBNFMU010000222.1, from coordinate 16,523 downwards.
CAGGCGCTGGCGCAGGTCGGTGGCGACCAGCATCGCCGGCGTTTCGTCGGCGTGCAGGCAGGCCTGGATATACACCTTCCTGGTGTAGACGTCCGGCCCAAAGTGCTCGCTGACGATCTCGCGTTGGGTGCCGTGCGTGGCAGTGAGCAGTGGATGTGCGATTCGTTTCATACAGTATTCCATGGCCGCGGGCGGCGTCGTTCATGAAGCAGAAGGCAGGCCACCTCCCGCGGGAAACCCGGCGCTACCAGAGCGCCCAGGTGTACCCCACGATGAAGCGGTTCTCGTTGATGTCGTTGGCATAGCTGGAGTTGAGCTGGGCGTTGCGCCAGCGCAAGGACAAGCCCTTGACCAGGCCGGACTGCACCACGTAGCCAATATCCAGGTCGCGTTCCCACTCACGACCCTGCTCGCCGACCAGCCTGGTGGTTTCGATCCCCCAGCCCTGGGCGTAGCGCATGCCGAAGGTCAGGCCCGGCACGCCAAGGGCGGCGAAGTCGTACTCGTAGCGGGCATGCCAGGCACGCTCGTTGGTCTGCGAGAAGTTGACCAGCTGATACTCGGTGAACAGGTAGGTGTTGGCGCCATCGACATACGGGAACGGGGTGTCGCCGTACTGCTTCTGGTAGCCCACGCCGAAGTTGTGGCCAGCCCACTCGTAGCTGAAGCGGGTGCTCAGCGCGCGGTTGTCGACCTTGCCGGCCAGGCCTGCGCCGTCCTTGTCGGCATCCCAGTAGCGCAGCTCGCTGCGCACGGTGCCGGGGCCGAACTTGAAGGCGTGCTTGAGACCGAAGAAATGCTGCTGATAGAGGCGCTCGAGCTCGCCGTAGTAGTAGCTCAGCTGCAGGTCCGGCAGCAGGTTGTAGTCACCGCCCGCGTAGCGGAACTGATTGCTGGTGGCGGCTTTGTAGGCGCCGTTCTGCGCGGTCATGTTCATGGTTTCGCGGTCGGTCGACTCGCGGTCACGCATGCGGTCGAACTGGCCCAGGCCCAAGGTCAGGTTGGAGATGTCCTTGGAGCTGACGGTCGCGCCCTGGAAGGTCTGCGGGAACAGGCGGCTGGTGTTGGGCTGCAACACCGGCAGCTTGGGCACCTGCTCGCCGACACGCAGTTCGGTCTTGCTGATGCGCACCTTGCCGGCCACACCCAGCTTGGAGTACTCGTCGGCGGCACGTCCGTCACTGCCCTTGGGCAGCAGGCCGGTGCCGGAACGGTCGGGGCTTGAGTCCAGCTTCACGCCCAGCATGCCGGTGACATCCAGGCCGAAGCCGACGGTGCCCGGGGTGTAGCCGGAGATGAAGTTGAAGGTGAAGCCCTGCGCCCACTCATCGCGCTTGGACTGCTTGGCCGCTTCGCGGTAGTCGCGGTTGAAGTAGTAGTTCTTGGTATCCAGGTTGGCGCTGGAGTCCTTGAAGAAGTCGGCCATGGCCGCCCCCGGAAGGACCGTGACGACGCTCGCGCCCATCAGGATTTTCTTGAAATCTCGGTTCATGTCTGTGCTCCCCACCTTCTTGCTTTTTTCGTTGTTGGATGTTTTGAAGGCATGACTTCCCCCTGGGCGCTCAACCGGGGTTGGCGCCATCCGAGGAAGGTGAATCAAGGTTTGTGGATCAGCTCGTCGCAGGCGTCTGGCGCAGCCTGAAACCGCCACCTTCGAGCTTCTCCAACGGGCACGACGCTGCCAGCAATTGCCGGGTATAGGCATGCTGAGGGCGATCGAAGATCTCGTCGCGCGGCCCGATTTCCACCACATCGCCCTGGCACATCACCGCGACCCGGTGAGCGATGCGCTCCACCGCTGCCAGGTCGTGGGAGATGAACAGGCAGGCGAATCCGTACTGCTTCTGCAGGCGCTCGAACAGCTCGAGGATCTGCTTCTGCACGGTCATGTCCAACGCCGAGATCGGCTCGTCGGCCACCACCAGGCTGGGCCTGCGCACCAGCGCCCGGCCGATCGCCACACGCTGGCGCTGGCCGCCGGACAGCTCGTGCGGCAAGCGGTCGATCAGACGCTCCGGCAGGTTGATGTCGTTCAGCGTCGCCAGCACCCGGGCGCGACGCTGGGCCGGGCTCATGTCCGGCACATGGCGCAGTGGCTCGGCGAGAATCTGGCCAATGCTCATGCGCGGGTTAAGCGACGAGAACGGGTCCTGGAAGATCATCTGGCATTGCAGGCGATGGCTGCGATTGGCCGCCTGGGCGATATCGTGGCCCTGGAAACGGATCTCGCCAGCGCTGGGCTTGACCAGCCCGACGATGGCCCGGCCCAGGGTGGTCTTGCCCGAGCCACTGCCGCCCACCAGCGCCAGCGTCTCGCCCGGTGCGATGTGCAGGTTGGCGCCATGCACCACGCGCCGTGCCTCGCTCTTGCGCCACAGGCGGCGCGGGCCGGGATAGGCGATCTGCACGCCATCGATCTGCAACAGCGGCGCGTTCGCCTGCGGCAGCGGCGGCAGCTCGCCACGGCTGGGCAGTGCTTCGAGCAACTGGCGGGTGTACTCGGCACGGGGGTTGAGCAATACCTGGTCGATCGGGCCCTGCTCGACCTCCTTGCCATTGCGCATCACCACCACCTTGTGCGCATAACGCGCCACCAGCGACAGGTCGTGGCTGATGAACAGCACGGCGGTGCCCTGCTTGGCGGTCAGCTCAAGCATCAGCTTGAGCACGTCCAACTGGGCCAGGCAGTCGAGCGCAGTGGTCGGCTCGTCGGCAATCAGCAGCGCCGGGCGCAGCAGCATGACCGAGGCGAGCATGATGCGCTGGCGCATGCCGCCCGAGAACTCGTGCGGGTAGGCCTGCAGGCAGCGCTCGGCATCGCGGATGCCGATGTCGCCGAGCATCTGCAGGCATTTCTGGCGGATGGTCTGCTCGTCGAACTCGGTGTGCAGGCGCATGCCTTCGGCCATCTGCTCGCCGATGCGCAGTGCCGGGTTGAGCGACACCATGGGCTCCTGGAACACCATGCCGATCTTCGCCCCGCGAATCTCGCGCAGGGCTTGCGGGCTCAGGTTGCCCAGGTCCTGGCCCTGGAAGCGGATGCTGCCACCGCACACACGCATCGGCGGCGGCAACAGGCCGATGGCGGCACGTGCAGCCATGGTCTTGCCGCTGCCCGACTCGCCCACCAGCGCCACGATCTGGCCCGGCGCGATATCGAACGCCAGGTCATCGACCACCACCGGGCCATCGACACCGGCGCGGATCTTCAGGCCCTCGACGGCCAGCAAGGGTTGGGTCTGGCTCATTGCAGCGTCCTCATGCGCGGATCGAGGCGGTCGCGCAGGGCGTCGCCGGCAAGGTTGAAGGCCAACAGCGAAAGGGCGATGCACATGCCGGGGAACAGCCCCAGCCAGCCCGCGGAGGCAATGAACGGACGGCTGGCGGCAAGCATGTTGCCCCAGGTCGCAGCAGGTGGCGGCACGCCCAGGCCGAGGAAGCTCAGCGAGCTTTCGGCGAGGATGGTCCAGCCGAACATGCTGGTGGCGATCACGCATACCGGTGCCACGCAGTTGGGCGCGACATGGCGCAGCATGGTGTACAGCTCGGAGTTGCCGATCACCCGCGAGGCCTCGACGAACTCACGCTCGCGCAGCGACAGCACGCTGCTGCGCACCACCCGCACCACCGATGGCGTGTAGGCGATGCTCAGGGCCAGGATGATGCCGTACTGGCTCGGGCCGATGATCGCCATCAGCGCCAGCGCCATGAGGATGCCGGGGAAGGCCAGCAGGGTGTCGTTGATCATCATCAGCACCCGGTCGACGTTGCCGCGCAGGTACCCGGCGAGCAGACCGAGAATGGTGCCGCAGGTCACCGCGACGATCACCGTCAGCAGGCTTACCCACAGGCTGGTGTGCGCGCCGACCATCAAGCGGCTGAGCACATCGCGGCCGTATTCGTCGGTGCCCAGCCAGTGCGCGGCCGAAGGCGGCTGCAGGCGCGTCAGCAGGTCCAGGCGCACAGGGTCGTGGGGTGTCCACACCAGGCCGAGCAAGGCGACCAGGGTCAGGATCGCCAGCAGGGTCAGGCCGACCAGCGCATTCAGTTGCAGTGGCCGACGGCGACGTGCGCGCGGTGCCGGCGTGGATGACATGTCCGCAGGGGACAGGGTCGGAGTCTGAGGCTTGCTCATAGCTTCACCCTTGGGTCGAACAGTGGGTACAGCAGGTCCACCAGCAGGTTGACCAGTACGAAGATGAAGGTGACCAGCAACAGGCAGCCCTGCAGCACCGGGTAGTCGCGACCGAAGATCGCATCGACCATCAGGCGCCCGATACCGGGCAGGGTGAACACCGTTTCCAGCACCGCGATACCGCCCAGCAGGTTGCCCAGGATCAGCCCGATCAGGGTCATGGTCGGGGCGAAGGCGTTGCGCAGGGCGTGCTTCCACAGCACCGCGCTTTCCGACAGACCCTTGGCCCGGGCATGGGTGATGTACTCCAGGCGCAGCACCTCGATGGCGTTGGCCCGGGCCATACGGGTGATCGCGCCGATCTCCACCAGGGTCAGGGTCGCCACCGGCAGGATCATGTAGCGCATCGACTGCCAGGCGTCCTGGTCGAAACTGACGTAGCCCACGATCGGCAACCAGCCCAGCTTGATGCCGAAGCCGTAGAGCAGCAGCAGCCCCAGCCAGAACGAGGGGATCGACAGCAGCAGGGTCGCCACCGCCACCACCGACAGGTCGAGCGAACCGTTCTGCTTCCAGGCCGCCAGCATGCCGGCGGGCACCGCGATCAAGCTGGCGAGCAGCACGGCAATCAACACGATGCTGGAACTGACGCCGAAGCGCTCGAGCATCATCGGCAGCACCGCCTCGCGGGTGGTGATGGAGTGGCCAAGGTCGCCACTGAGCACGGCCTTGAACCAGATCACGAATTGCACGGCCATCGGCTGGTCGAGCCCCAGAGCCTGGCGAGTGCTCGCCAGGCTCTGTTCGTCGGCCATGTCACCCAGCATCAGCAGGGCCGGGTCGCCCGGAATCAGCCGAATGATGGTGAACACCGCCACCGCGATCAGCAGCAGGGTCGGGATCGCCATGCCCAGCCGCTGAAGGATGTACCGAAACATGTCAGCTCTTCCCCTGTTTATCGACGCTGATCATCCACAGGCGCGGCTTGGACACCGGCCATGGGCGCTGGCCCTGGACGTACTCGCGGGTCACGGTGATGGCATTGCCGTTGTACAGCGGGATCAGTGGCAGGTCGCGCAGCATGTCCTTGTGCAGCTCGTCGAACAGCGCCTGGCGCTTGGCCGGCTCGCCTTCGCGGCGGGCTTCGGCGATCAGCTCGCGGGCCTTGGCGTCATCCCAGACCTTGCGCGGCTCCTTGCTCTTGTCGCCGGTGGCGGCGTCGTAGTTCAGCGCCGGGTCCAGACGCTCGGAATAGGTGGAAACCATCACTTGGTAGTTACCGCTCTGGTAGCGCTCGAGCTGGGTGCCCCATTCCATGGTCTGCAGCTGGATGTTCAGGCCGACCTGGCTGGCCATGGCCTGCACATAGACGGCGATGTCGAACATGTTCGGGTAGCGCTTGTTGGTGATCAGCTGGATCGGCTGGCCTTTGTAGCCGGCCTCCTTGAGCAGCCGTTTGCTTTCTTCGGGGGAGTAGCCCCAGCCCTTGTCCTGGGCAGCGGTGTGGTAGCGGCTGCCAAGGGCGACCATCGACGGGTTGGGCTTGGAACGCCCTTCGGTCAGCGCGGTGACGATGGTGCTGGTGTCCAGGGCATGGGCCAATGCCTGGCGCATGCGCACGTCGGAGAACAGCGGGTCCTTGGTCTGGAACAGCACGGCACTGGTCGACATGGTGGTGCTCGCCGAGATGCGCACGCCAGGCAGCGCTTCGAGCTCCTTGGCTTCCAGGGCGCTGACGTCGTTGAGCATGTCGACGTCGCGCGACAGCAGCGCAGTCTTGGCGGCGGCCGGGTCGGGGATGATGGTCATGTGCACGCGGTCGAGGGTGGTCGACTTGTTGCCGGTATAGCCATCGGCAGCCTCGTCACGCGCCTTGTATTCGGCGAAACGGTCCAGGTCGACGTACTGGCCCGGCTTCCAGGTCGCCAGCTTGAACGGGCCAGTGCCGATCGGCGTGGTCCATTCACCATTGACCACCGAGTCGGGGTGCATGATGCCGCTGCCACCGCACTCGGGCAGCGCCATGCTCGCCAGGAACAGGGCGTTGGGCTGGTCGAGGGTGAAGACCACGGTCTGGGCATCCGGGGCCTTGATATCGACGATCTTGGCGCCGCTGTGGCCGTCGAACGACGCGGTGCAGCGCCACTGGGTGGCCGGGTCCATGTAGCGCTGCCAGGTCCACAGCACTTCCTTGGAGGTCAGCGGCTTGCCGTTGTGGAAGGTGACGCCGTCGCGCAGCTTGAAGGTGTAGGTCAGGCCGTCGTCGGAGGTGACGACTTCCTTGGCCAGCAGCGGGCCGACGCTTGCGTCTTCGCGGAAGGCAACCAGGCCTTCGAACAGGTGCAACACCACCGCATCGGAGTTGGTGTCACGGTTCACGCCTGGCTGGGTGCTGCGGATGTCGGCGTTGAGGGCGACATTCAGGGTGTTTTGTGTCTGAGCGTTGGCACAGATGGAGGCCATCAGGCCAGTCATCAGAATCAGAGTCTTGTTCAAGTTATTCCCCTCGGGCTCGAGATCCAATGCAGTCGGCGGCAGAGTCGTGAAAGGTTGCGCTCCGATCCGGGAACTCGTTGTTGTTGTTATGACCGTGGCCTGGTGCGACGTACGCCCGAGGCCCGGTAGCGATGCCTGGCTCATCCTGTCTCAGGTGGCGCCGCTGCGTAAGCACATAAATTCCGATCATGAGCGGTGAGCCCAATCGCATGAATTGAGTATCTGCTCTACGCCACTGCCAAAAACCTTCGGCAAAGGCCATGCTGTGCTGGTCGTCAGGCGACAAGCACATCGGCACGCATGATCCAGTAAAGCTATCGGGATCAGCAAAAGCGCACTGACGGTCTATTCGATCGCTCTCTAACATGGCCGCACAAAGCACGGCCCCACGCATCCCTGGCGGAGTTCGAACAACAATGACCCTGACCCACCTGCGCGCCTTCTGCTCCGTGGTCGACATGGGCAGCTTCCGGGCTGCGGCCCGCGCACTGAACATCGCGCAAAGCACCCTCACCCAGTCGGTCCAGGCCCTGGAGCGCGAACTCGGCGGCCCGTTGCTGCACCGTACCAACCAGGGCATCCGGCTCAGTGATTCCGGCCAGCGTTTCATCGCCCATGCCCGCGCCATCCTCATGGATTGCGACCGCGCCGTGGCCGATGTCCGTGCGCTGGTCGAACCCCAGGGCCATGTCGCCCTTGGCGTCACCTCCGAACCATTGGCCGAACTGCTGGTGCCGGTGTTCGAAAGCTTTACCTCCCAGCACCCGCAAACCCGCCTCGAGGTGACCAGCGGTTCGACCAAGATCCTGATCGAGAAGCTGCGCGAAGGGCGCCTGGACTTCGCCCTCTGCGCCCTGCCCGCCCACGTCGACGAAATCGACCTGTCCATCCAGCGCCTGCACGCCTCGCGCGCCGGGGTGATCGCCCGCAAGGATCACCCGCTGCGCGAAGCCCGCTCGGTACGCGACCTGACCCAGTGCAAATGGATCAGCGTGCGCCGCGACGGCCTGGTCGGTGGCACCGAGGGCCGCCTGATCGAACTGTTCCGCGCCCACGGGCTGGGCATGCCGAAGATCGGCATCACCACCGAATCGCTGCTCGAGACCCTGCACATCGTCGCCGAGACCGACTACCTGACCATCGAGCCGGCGATCATTCCGTCGCTGAAACTGTTCTCCTCTTCGCTGGTGAGAATCCCCATCGAGGAGCGCCTGAGCCACCGCGACGTGGCCCTGATCACCCGCAAGAACGCGACGCTGACCAGCGTGGCCCAGGTCTTCATCGGCATGCTGGTGTCCTACAGCCGATTGGTCCACCCGCGCACCGCCGACTGAACAACGCCCCGCATCATGAGGACTACCCATGCCCCAGCCAATCACCGTCGATCAGCTTGCCGCCCATGACCTGCCCCGTGGGCTGCCCTCCTCCGTCGGCATCGATGGCTTCGAGGTCGCCGCCTTTCTCGAGGCGGTGCAACACGCCGGGCTCGAGCTGCACGGGGTGATGCTCGAGCGCGACGGCGTACTGGTGGTGGACGCCTGGCGCTGGCCGTACGATTCGCTGACGCCACGGGTGACCCACTCGATCACCAAGAGCTTCACCGCCTGTGCCATCGGCCTGGCCATCGACGAAGGGCTGCTGCGCCTGGACGACACCCTGGCGAAGTTCTTCCCGCAAGCGGCGGCAGGCGCCACCGACCCACGCGCCGCACAGATCACTGTCGAGCACCTGCTGACCATGCGCACCGGCCACGGCGGCAACACTTCCGGCTCGATCTGGCGCGGCATCGACGGCAGTTGGGTCGAGGAGTTCTTCCGTATTCCGCTGACCAGCGCGCCGGGCACCGATTTCGTCTACACCAGCGCCGCCAGCTACATGCTCTCGGCGGTGCTGACCCAGGTCGCAGGCGTCACCCTGCATGACTACCTCAAGCCGCGCCTGCTCGAACCGCTGGGCTTCCAGGCGCAGCACTGGGACATCAGCCCGGAAGGCATCAACCCCGGCGGCAACGGCCTGACGGCGCGGCCTGTGGATGTCCTCAAGCTGGCCATGCTGCACCGCGACGGCGGGCGCTGGAATGGCGAGCAGGTTCTGCCACACGCGTGGGTGGAGGCGGCAACGCGCGCCCAGGGTGGCGAAGGCAGCCGCTATGGCTATCACTGGTGGACCGACCGCCCGGCGAACGGCTACAGCGCCGTAGGCGTGTTCGCCCAGATGGCCGCCGCGATCCCCGGCGAGCGCGCCACGCTGGCAGTGTTCGGCGCCATGGAGAAGTCGGCGCAGGTGACGCCCTTCATCGATCGTCATCTAGGCGCGGCGCTGCGCGGCGAGCAAGCCGGGGCCGCGGCCGACGAACGGCTACGCGAGGTGCTCCAGCGTTTTGCCGAGGAGCGACCACTGCGCTCGCTCGCACGCCCGACCCAGCCGCTGCCTGCGCGGATGAGTTTCGCCCTCGAGGCCAACCCGCATGGCATCGAAACGCTCAACCTGTTGCAGGCGGGCGAGCGGCTGGTGATGGAGTGGGTGGAGGCGACGGGCAGCGAGCGCATCGAAGCCGGGATCGATCATTGGGTTGCGGGCACCAGCTCGTTGCCGGGGGCACAACTGCACCATGGTTATGCATTGCGTGATGCACCCGTGGTAGCGACGGCCCGCTGGGTGGCGGCGAATCGACTGGAGCTGGAATGGGTGTACCCGCGCTCGGCATTCCGCGATCGGGTGTGCCTGAGTTTCGAAGGCGAGCGGGTCTGCCTGGAGCGCAGCGTGAACATCAACAGCGGCATCCGGGCCTGGGAGCCGCTGTATGGAATGAGCACCCACAACCCGACCCGACACCCGTAGCAGCAACTGTCATGCTCAAAATCTAAAGACCAGCCCAATTCCTGTAGGAGCGGCGAACCGCCGTTCCCACAGATGCTGCGCCAGCCTCGAAATCACAGGCTCGACCCTACTGCGCCTGAAACCGCCCGACCGTCTCCAGCAGAAAGCGATCCAGCACTCCAGTGTCGCTGCGCTCGCCACGCGCCACCTCGACCGTGTCGGCCCGCGCCAGCTCGGCCTCGATGAAACGGTGCAGCACCTCATCCCGCGGCCCGTGCTGCGTCTCGCCCGCCCGGCGCTTGCGCTCGAGCAACTGATCGATCGCCTGGCGCACATCTGCCTCATCGACGGTTCGCTCGAGCAGTGCCGTGAACGCGGTCGGTGGCATACCCAGGCCCTGGTCGATCCAGCGCACCGCCAGCAACGGGCGGATCACGTAGAGGTACTTCTTCAGCCGCACCGTGTCACCCAACAGATAGCCGCGCAGGTTCTTGCGGGCCATCGACAGGTAGTGATGGCGCACAGCGCGTGGCGAATAGAACGCACGAGCCAGCGCGCCCAGTTGCTCACGGGCCTGCTCGTCGGCCCGGTACACCAACGGCGAGCCCAGCCACTCGAGCAGGCTCGGATTGGCACCTCGCAGCAAACGCAAGGCCTTGCGCAACTCCCAGCCACTGACGTCCAACTCATCGCTCAGGGGCCGCTCGATCACATCGCGCGGCTCCTCCACGCGCAGGTACCACTCGGCACGCTGCACATAGACGAAACGCACGTCGTAGTCACTGTCCGGCGAGGCGAAGCCCCAGGCGCGGCTGCCGGACTCACAGGCGTACAGCACAGTCACGTCATGCTCGCGCTCGATGCGCTGCAGTTCTTCGAGCACCCGTACGCGCATGGCGTCGGACAGTGGATGTGGGTCGTCCTGGTACATACTTTCACTCCTTGTCAGGGCGCCCCTGGCGCCTGCTTCAACCTTTCACGCACACCACCTGACGCAGGGTGTGCACAACCTCCACCAGCTCGCGCTGGGCATGCATGACCGCATCGATATCCTTGTAGGCCATCGGAATCTCGTCGATCACACTCTTGTCCTTGCGGCACTCCACATGGGCCGTGGCACGCTGCTGGTCTTCGACGGTGAACAGGTTCTTGGCCTTGGTCCGGCTCATCACCCGCCCTGCACCGTGGCTGCACGAGCAAAAAGCCTCTTCGTTGCCCAACCCTCGGACGATGAAGCTCTTCGCGCCCATGGAGCCGGGAATGATGCCCAGCTCACCCTTCTGCGCCGAAACCGCGCCCTTGCGGGTCACCAGCACTTCGCGCCCGAAGTGTTGCTCACGCTGCACATAGTTGTGATGGCAGTTGACCGCCTCCAGGCTGGCCTCGAAAGGCCTGCCCAGCACCTTGCGGGTCGCCGCCACCACCGCCTGCATCATCAGTTCGCGATTTTGCCGGGCAAAGTCCTGCGCCCACTCCACCGCCTCGACATAGTCGGCGAAATGCCGGCTACCTTCCTCGAAATAGGCCAGGTCCTTGTCCGGCAGGTTGGCCAGGTGCTGACGCATGTCGGCCTGGGCCAGCCCGATGAACAGGTTGCCGATGGCGTTGCCCACTCCACGCGAACCGCTGTGCAGCATGAACCAGACCCGGTCGGCCTCGTCCAGGCAGACTTCGATGAAGTGGTTGCCGCCGCCCAGGGTGCCGAGGTGGCTGCGGTTGTTGGTCTTCTCCAGTTGCGGATGCTTGTCGGTTATCACCTTGAAACGTCCGGCCAGGCGGCCCCAGGTCTGGTCGGCCTGGCTCGGCACTTCGCCCCAGGCGCCCTGGTCACGAAGACCGAACGTCTTGCCATGGGGCACGGCCTTCTCGATGGCACTGCGCAGGCCATGCAGGTTGTCCGGCAGGTCGCGCGCGTGCAGCGAGGTGCGTGCGGCGATCATCCCGCAACCGATGTCCACGCCAACCGCTGCCGGGATGATCGCACCCACGGTGGGGATCACACTGCCGATGGTCGAGCCCTTGCCCAGGTGCACGTCCGGCATCACCGCAAGGTGCTTGAAGATGAACGGCATGCGTGCGGTGTTCATCAGTTGCCGACGCGCGTCGTCCTCGACCGGCACGCCATCGGTCCACAGTTTGATCGGCTTGCCGCCGGCCACTTCCAACAGGTTCATGTCCTTGTTCCTCGCGTTCGATCAGCCCGCCTTGAGGCTGACCAAGCCATTCAATACCTGATCCAGACCACCGAATACCGAGATCCGGTCGATGCGTTCGGCCACCCGCTCCAGGGTTTCCAGCTCCTTCAGGCGCAGGGCCGTCGGGCTACCTTCCATCACCTTGGCGGTGTTGAGCAGCGAGCGCGTCGCCTGGGTTTCCTCACGGCGACGAATCACGTTAGCCTGCGCCGCCTTTTCCGCCTCCACTACTTGCGCCAGCAGGGTCTTCATCTCGCCCGGCAGGATGATGTCGCGCACCCCGAGGCTGCTGATTTCCAGACCGCTGCCCGGCAGTTGCGTCTGCAGGTGGCGGCTTGCACAGGGCGACCGATCGTTGCAGCGGCGGTATGCACGACACCGACACCTGAGTGGGTACGTGCACCAGCGGGGTCTCACCCCCTTGCCCTTGGGCCTGCCTGGCGATTCGGTCGAGAGGGATATAGCGAGCGGCATGCCAGCTTTTTGCAACTGCTCCATTTATTTTTTAGGTAACTGATTTTTAACGATTTATTTTTTAATCTGATTTTCAGGCAATTTTAGTGGCGGCAGAAAACTCGATTATTCATATATGCTTGGATAAGACTTTATCTTTTGGGATAACTCCATGAGCAAAGCCCGTGTTGCCATCGGTTTTCTCGGCACCACCCTCGACCGCAATGGCAAGGGCGCCGCACGCTGGAACCGCTGGCGCCCCACGATCGGCCTGTGCCGCCAGCCAGACCTGCCGCTCGATCGCCTGGAACTGATTCACGGCCCCGGTTTACGTGACATCAGCCTGGCCGAACGCATCCGTACCGACGTACAGCAGATATCACCCCACACCGAGGTGCGACTGCACCCGCTCAGCCTGCGTAACCCATGGGATTTCGAAGAGGTCTATGGCGCCCTGCACGACTTCTCCAGCGGCTACCCCTTCGACACCGAGCGCGAGGACTATCTCGTGCACATCACCACCGGCACCCATGTCGCGCAGATCTGCTGGTTCCTGCTCACCGAAGCGCGCTACCTGCCCGCACGCCTGGTGCAGACCTCGCCCTCACGCAAGCACGACGAAGCCAGCGATCCGGCCGGTATCGCCACGCTGATCGACCTTGATCTGTCGCGCTACGACCTGATCGCTTCGCGCTTTCGCCGCGAGCAGGTCGAAGCGCAGTCGCTGCTCAAGTCCGGCATTGCCACGCGCAACGCGGCATTCAACCGCACCATCGAACAGATCGAGCGCGTCGCCCTGCGCTCGAAGGCACCGATCCTGCTGGTCGGGCCTACCGGCGCCGGCAAGTCGTTCCTGGCCCGGCGCATTCACGAGCTCAAGCGCGGCCGTCACCAGTTGCAGGGGCGGTTCATCGAGGTCAACTGCGCGACCTTGCGCGGCGATGGCGCGATGTCGGCACTGTTCGGCCATGCCAAGGGCGCCTTTACCGGTGCGCATAACGCCCGCGATGGCCTGCTGCGCGCTGCCGACGGCGGCATGCTGTTTCTCGACGAGATCGGCGAGCTTGGCGCCGACGAGCAGGCCATGCTGCTCAAGGCCATCGAAGAGAAGCGCTTCTTCCCGCTGGGCTCGGATCGCGAAGTGCAGAGCGACTTCCAACTGATCGCCGGCACCCATCGCGACCTGCGCGCCAAGGTCGCCGAAGGCACGTTTCGCGAAGACCTGTTCGCCCGTATCAACCTGTGGACCTTCGTCCTGCCGGGGCTTGCGCAGCGGCGCGAAGACATCGAGCCGAACCTGGACTTCGAGTTGCAGCGCCATGCCCGCGAACAAGGCCGACAGGTGCGTTTCAACCTGGAGGCCAAGCGCAGCTACCTGGCCTTCGCCCACGCCAGCGAAGCCCGCTGGTCTGGAAACTTCCGCGAGCTGTCGGCCTCGATCACGCGCATGGCGACACTGGCCGACAGCGGGCGAATAGACGAAGCCCTGGTGGCAGAGGAGATCGAGCGTTTGCGTCATGCCTGGGGACTGGAGGCGCAGAGCGAGCCGGTACTGGCCGGGCGCGAACTGGACCTGTTCGACCAGGTGCAGTTGCAGGCGGTGATCGACGTTTGTCGCCGCGCAGCAAGCCTGTCCGAGGCCGGGCGCCAATTGTTCGCTGTGTCGCGCCAGGAGAAGGCCAACCCCAACGACGCCGATCGCCTGCGCAAATACCTGGCGCGATTCGGCCTGGATTGGCAGCAGGGGAAGGGTCAGGGGTGACCGTTGATTTGGTCGAGTACGTGGTTCAAGCGTGCACGGAACGCATCGAAGCTAGGCATTGTGATACGCAGGGGGTCGATATCGCCATTTTCGATGGCTTCGACCAACTCCTGTGCGCTACTCCTACCATTACGTGCCGCATGCAGCATCGGTTTGAGTGAGGCAGGCGCGTCATCGTTTCCGGGGGCGCTCTCCAACTGTGCGCAATGCTCGTACTGAGGGTCCCTGCACGCACAGAGCAGCCACGCTTCGGACTTTGGCTGCGGAATCATCGGCACACCCAACGATGAACCACCAGACTCGAACCCATTCAGCATTGACTGCCATTTGGCGCGCCACTCCCTGATCGATACGGTGTCGCTGTCTCGGAACAGGACCGGAATCACCGCCCTATCCTCCTGCGCCTGACGTTCGGCAGACAGAATGGCTAGACGCTGCGCATTCTCGTAGAAGAAGTTTGTTTCCTGCTCTTTGCGCTTTCCAGGCGCCCGAAACTTGCGGCCTGAATGCTTTTCCTTCGCCGCTACGAGCGCTTGCTCGGAAATGAACTCGATCATTTCATACAGCAATGCAGAATAGTCGTATCGATGTTCGAACAAGCGATCTATGACAAGAGTCATCGGTCCTGGCCTGAATACCCAACCTTGCTCACCTTGCACGTCCAAGCCAATATCCGAAGGTCCCTCTCCACTGACTAGCAGCAGCATCAGTGCTCTCCCTGAGCCAGCTTTTTGGTCAATGCAACAAGATTGGTATCGACGAATACCTCACCCGGCCCCATGACCCTCAGCTTCTCGGACATCGCTGGTATATCGAAGAACGCAATAGCCCGGGTCCGCCCATCCTGCGTCTTGTAGATCAGTTGCACCCCCTCGCGTGCAACTTCATCCTCGAGGTAGTTCAACACCATTGGGCTGTGCGTGGTCACCATGACCTGCTGGGGGGTATTTACAAGGTGATCGAGCAAAAACTCGATCACTTCGGGGTTGATGCCATTTTCAACTTCATCAAACAGCATGAACTGGTGATCGGACAAGGTTTCAGCAAGGATCGCCATCAGGCGCAACATGCCATCGTTCATGTGCCGAGCTTCGGTACTGAAGCGATGATCGGCATAGCACTCTTGGATGCTTAGCGACTTCCAGCCTGCGCGCAACGCCGACGAGTCGATGGTCTGGATATGTGGATAAGGGCCACTCAACAACTTGAGCAATCGAAGCTTGCTGGCTTCGGGCAAGGCATGGAGAAACGAAGAAAACTTTTCACCGGCAAAACCCAGCCCACCATCCGCTTCACGGGACTTGCGGCGTAAATGCTGAGGGGACAGGGCATCCAATGAAGTGATCGTCGCAATAAAACGCTTGAACAGGCGCAATTGCGGGCTCACGCTATCTTCCTTGAGCTGAGACAGCAAAGATCCCTGATATTCGAATGCGATGGCGTTCGTCATCCACGCACCCCGGCCGTTCTCATCCACCAAGTATCGGCCGTCGTCGATCTTCATGACCACGGTATCGTCAATCTCGATACTTTCCTGAGTACAACGTAGCAAGGAGCGATTGAAACTTCCTCGCCATACCAACGCTGAGTTATCCAACGTGCAGCGCAGCTCGAAAGTTATATTGCTGGTCTTGCCTAGCTTGGACTTGAGGTCAGTCGCTTTCCACTCCCGACTTTTCAACCAGCCCGTGAGATCGCCACGCATCTGTTGCGACAGGAAGTCCATTGCCTGAAGGATCGTCGACTTGCCGGCACCGTTCAACCCGATCAGACAGGTGAACTTGGTCAGTGACATCGAAAAACCGACCAGCGACTTGAAGTTGTCGATGGTCATGCTCTTGAGTTGAATTACTCCTGCACGCGATGTCTTCAATGGGTCACGCTCGGTCATGTCTAGTGTCTTCCCAGGCCCTGCAAATTCGCATGCCGAACGATAACCCTTTTTGGCGCAGTCGTCCCGTTCTCAACCGCCTTGGCAGCGCAACAGAGCGCACAACCGTAGGACATTTCCCAATCTGAAACCAAATGCTTCGGGTCAAAGCGGCTTGGGAAGTATCCTACGCGCCTTGCCGAAGCTTCTCTGTTGTCGGGAAATCACCTCAGGAATAACGTCCCTGGGTCGCGATGTTTGCGGCCGGGCGTGAGAACCCGTTGATGAGTAAAAGAGCATGTCTTTATGGCAGCCGCGCGCGGGCAGACTTCGGTCTGGCCGAGTTTTTTACTCCCTCGGTTTCTCACCCCGCGCACGGCTGCCACCCAAAGTCCTTGAGAAAGATTGTGGCGGCTCCCTTGCCTAAAGGAGTAAAGCCATGAAAAAGATCGTCCCCGACCCACCTCTCCTGACTGCTGGCCTGGAAACTTTCCACGAGTCCGGCAACCCGCCTGTGGACATGTTCCGCATCCTGCCCGGCATCCCCGCCGAACACGCCTACGACGAAGTGATGAACCTGCTCGCCTGCATCCGCCACCTGCTGCACGAAGGGTTGATGGAGCAGGATGCCCGGCTGCTGACCGCCGCCGACTACCTGAGCGCCTTTGCCAAAGCACTGATGACGGATGTCGAGCGCGGCAGGCTGCACTGAACTGTCTTGCTCAAAACCCAAAGACCGGCCTAATCCCTGTGGGAGCGGGCTTGTCCCGCGATCGGGCGCGCAGCGGCCGT
>NZ_JBNFMU010000221.1:0-95164 GCF_049942315.1 Pseudomonas wayambapalatensis | reverse complement strand
CCCACGGCATTGTGTGACAAGCCAATCAGGCAATGTTTGCCAGCAGCTTTTCCCACTCTTTGTTCTCTTTCTTCGACACACCGCCCAGCAGCTCCAGTGCCTGACGCAGACGGTAGCGGGTCAGGTCGGGGCCGAGAATCTCCATGGCATCGAGCACCGACACCGAGCTGGCTTGCCCCGAAATCGCGGCGAACATCAGCGGCATGGCGTCACGCAGCTTCAGCTCCAGGGACTCGACCACCGCCTGGATGCAGCCGGTAATACGCTCCTTTTCCCACTGCCGCAGGCTTTCGAGCTTCCACAAGATCAACTGCATGACCTGACGCACCTGATCGGGCGACAGTTTCTTGTGCTCGAACAGCTTGGCATCGAGCTTGAGGGCGCCCTCGAAGAAGAACCCGCCCAGTGGCGCGATCTGGCTGAAGGTTTCGACACGCCCCTGTACATGCGGTGCGATCTTCATCATGTAGTCGCTGTTGAACGCCCACTTCTGCACGCGCGCAGCAAACTCCTCGACCGGCAGGTCGCGCAGCCACTGGCCATTGAGCCAGGACAGCTTCTCGATGTCGAAGATCGGCCCGCCAAGGGAAATGCGCGACAGGTCGAAATGCTCGACCATTTCTGCCAGGGAGAACTTTTCACGCTCGTCCGGCATCGACCAGCCCATGCGCCCCAGGTAGTTGAGCATGGCCTCAGGCATGAAGCCCATACGCTCGTAGAACGTGACCGAAGTCGGGTTCTTGCGCTTGGACAGCTTGGATTTGTCCGGGTTACGCAGCAGCGGCATATAGCACAGCTTGGGCTGCTCCCAGCCAAAATACTCGTAGAGCTTGATCAGCTTCGGCGCCGACGGCAGCCATTCCTCGCCTCGCAGGACGTGGGTGATGCCCATCAGGTGGTCGTCGACCACGTTGGCCAGGAAGTACGTCGGCAGGCCGTCGTTCTTCATCAGCACCTGCATGTCCATGCGGTCCCACGGAATCTCGACATCGCCACGCAGCATGTCAGGCACCACGCAGATGCCCTCGCTCGGCACTTTCATGCGAATCACGTGAGGCTCGCCAGCGGCCAGTCGACGCTGCACTTCCTCGGCGCTCATCTTCAATGCGCGGCCGTCATAGCGCGGCGTTTCGCCGCGAGCCATCTGTTCGGCACGCATCTGATCCAGCTCTTCGGCGGTGCAGAAGCAATAGAACGCATGGCCGGCATCGACCAGTTGCTTGGCGTACTTGGCGTAGATCTCACCGCGCTCGCTCTGCCGGTAGGGGCCATGCGGGCCGCCAACGTCCGGACCTTCGTTCCATTCGATCCCGAGCCAGCGCAGGGCGTCGAAGATCTGCTGTTCCGACTCGCGGGTCGAACGCAACTGATCGGTGTCTTCGATACGCAGGATGAACTCGCCGCCGTGCTGCTTGGCAAAGCAGTAGTTGAACAGGGCGATGTAGGCGGTGCCGACGTGGGGGTCGCCAGTGGGCGATGGCGCGATACGCGTGCGAACGGTGGTCATGGACAGTCTCGGACGAAAGATGAAACAAAGGCGAGATGTTAGCAGGGTGCGGGCATCGGGCTCCAGCAATGGCGCTATCGTCACTTGTGGCGGTGCATTGCCGAGCTGTTAAATTTGCTTACATTTCTGGAACGATAGTCCCTATGCCTGCTCAACTCAAACGCCGCCTGCTGATCTTTCTCGCCTTGGTGGTGCTGATCGCCCTCGCCTTTCTCGCCCATTGGTACTTCAAGGGGCGCTTCTACGAAAGTACCGACAATGCCTATGTGCAGGGTGAGATCACACGCATTTCCAGCCAGCTTGGTGCGCGGGTCGACGAGGTTCTGGTAGAGGACAATCAACACGTCATGCGAGGCGACCTGCTGGTCCGCCTGGAGGTCGCCGACTTCCAGCTGGCGGTCGAGCGCGCCCGGGCGGCACTGGCGACGCGAGAAGCCGAGCGTGTCCAGGCGCAAAGCCGACTGATCCAGCAAGACAGCTTGATCGCCGCCGGTCGAGCCCAGGTGGCCGCCAACCAGGCCACTCTCGATCGCTCGCGCCTGGACCTCAATCGTGCCGAGGCCCTGCGCAAACCCGGGTTCGTCTCGGAAGAGCGAGTCACCACCCTGTCTGCAGAAAACCACGTCGCCCGCTCCCAGGTCGACAAGGCCCAGGCCGACCTGCAGAGCCAGCGCCAGCAGATAGATGCACTGACGGCCGAACTCAAGCGCCTCGATGCACAAATTGCCAACGCCCGAGCAGACCTGGCACAGGCAGAACTCAACCTTACCCGCTGTGAAATCCACGCCCCCATCAGTGGCACCATCGGTCAGCGCAGCGCCCGCAACGGCCAGGTGGTACAGGCCGGCGCCTACCTGCTGTCGATCGTGCCGGACGAAGACATCTGGGTGCAGGCCAACTTCAAGGAGACCCAGATCGGCAACATGCATCGGGGCCTGCGTGCCGAACTGACCTTCGACAGCTATCCCGACACCCCGATCGAAGGCCGTGTCGATAGCCTGTTCGCTGCATCCGGGGCGCAATTCAGCCTGCTGCCACCGGACAATGCCACGGGTAACTTTACCAAGGTGGTACAACGCATTCCGGTCAAGCTGACCTTTGCCGCCAATAACCCCTTGCATGGCCGTATTCGCCCAGGCATGTCGGTAACCGCCACCGTCGACCTGCGCGACACGGCCGATCAGGCAGAGCGCGGCGAGCCCCACGATGGTCGGTGATCAACTGCTGCGACCGACCGCGGAGCCGAGCAGGCGCGACTGGATTGCAGTGATGAGCGTGATGCTCGGCGCATTCATGGCAGTGCTGGACATTCAGATCACCAACTCCTCGCTCAAGGATATCCAGGGAGCACTGTCTGCCACCCTGGAAGAGGGCTCGTGGATCTCGACCTCCTACCTGGTGGCGGAAATCATCATGATCCCGTTGACCGCCTGGCTTGTGCAGCTGCTTTCCGCCAGGCGCCTGGCGGTGTGGGTGTCGCTCGGTTTCCTGGCGTCCTCGTTGTTGTGCTCGATGGCCTGGAACCTGGAAAGCATGATCGTGTTTCGCGCCCTCCAGGGCTTTACCGGCGGCGCCCTGATTCCGCTGGCCTTCACCCTGACCCTGATCAAACTGCCCGAACACCATCGGGCCAAGGGCATGGCAATGTTCGCCATGACCGCGACCTTCGCGCCCTCCATCGGGCCGACCCTGGGCGGCTGGCTCACCGAAAACTGGGGGTGGGAATACATCTTCTACATCAACATCCCGCCGGGGCTGGTGATGATCGCGGGCCTGCTCTACGGGCTGGAGAAGAAAGAGGCGCACTGGGAGCTGCTCAAAAGCACCGATTACGCCGGCATCGTCACCCTGGGGGTCGGCCTGGGTTGCCTGCAGGTGTTCCTGGAAGAAGGTCATCGCAAGGACTGGCTGGAGTCCAGCCTTATTGTCGGCCTGGGTACCATGGCCCTGCTCTGCCTGATCACCTTCGTCATCCTCCAGCTTTCCCGAGCCAATCCCCTGATCAACCTGCGCATCCTCGGCAACCGCAACTTCGGCCTGTCGAGCATCGCCAGCCTGGGCATGGGTGTGGGGCTTTATGGGTCGATCTATCTGCTGCCGCTGTACCTGGCGCAGATCCAGGGCTACAACGCCCTGCAGATCGGCGAGGTGATCATGTGGATGGGTATTCCACAGCTGTTCCTGATTCCGCTGGTGCCGCAACTGATGAAGGTCATTGCACCCAAGCTGCTCTGTGCACTGGGGTTTTGCCTGTTTGGGGCTGCCAGCTTCGGCTCGGGAGTGCTCAACCCGGACTTCGCAGGGCCGCAGTTCAACCATATCCAGATCATTCGTGCACTTGGGCAGCCAATGATCATGGTCACCATCTCGCTGATCGCCACGGCTTACATTCAGCCTCAGGATGCGGGCTCGGCCTCGAGTCTGTTCAACATCCTGCGCAACCTGGGTGGCGCCATTGGTATCGCCTTGCTGGCCACCTTGCTGGATGCACGGACCAAGGTGTATTTCGACTACCTGCGCGAATCAGTGGTCCCGAGCAACCCGCAAGTGGCGGAGCGACTGGCCCAACTGGCCGAACGGCTAGGCAGTGACAGCGCAGCACTGGGGCGCTTGAGCGAAATCACCCACCAGCAGGCACTGATCATGGCCTACAACGATGCGTTCCACCTGGTAGGGATCGGTTTGGCAGTCAGCATGGTGGCAGTACTGCTGACACGCAAACTGCCACAGGGGCTGAAGGCCGGGGAGGCACATTGACCAGTATCCCGGCCGCTTCTGCACCGATGCGCGCGCTCAGCTGGCAATAAGCCGCTCACGCAACTGCCCGATCTCATCGCGCAACTGAGCGGCGGCCTCGAACTCCAGGTCGCGGGCCAGCTGGAACATCTTCTCTTCCAGCACTTTGATGCGCTTGGTGATCTCGCCAGGGGTCTGCAGCTCTGCCTCGTAGCGCGCAGCCTCCTCCGCCGCCTTGGCCATGCCCTTGCGCTTCTTGCTGCGCGCACCGGGCACCGTGGCACCTTCCATGATATCGGTGATGTCCTTGACCACCCCCTTGGGCACGATGCCATTCGCTTCGTTGAACGCGACCTGCTTGTCCCGACGCCGCTCGGTCTCGTCGATCGCCCGCTGCATGGAGCCGGTCACCTGGTCGGCATAGAGGATCGCCTTGCCGTTGAGGTTACGTGCTGCGCGGCCGATGGTCTGGATCAGCGAACGCTCCGAACGCAGGAAGCCTTCCTTGTCGGCATCGAGAATGGCCACCAACGACACCTCCGGCATGTCCAGACCCTCGCGCAACAGGTTGATGCCCACCAATACATCAAAGGTGCCCAGACGCAGGTCTCGGATGATCTCCACACGCTCCACGGTGTCAATGTCCGAGTGCAGGTAGCGCACACGCACATCATGATCTGCAAGGTAGTCGGTAAGGTCCTCGGCCATGCGCTTGGTCAGGGTCGTCGCCAGCACCCGCTCCCCCACCGCCACTCGCTTGCCGATTTCCGACAGCAGGTCATCCACCTGGGTGAGGGCTGGACGCACCTCTACCTGAGGATCGACCAGACCGGTCGGCCGTACCACCTGCTCGACCACGCGCCCGGCATGCTCAGCCTCGTAGGGGCCGGGTGTCGCCGAGACGAAGATGGTCTGCGGGCTGACCGACTCCCACTCGTCGAAGCGCATGGGCCGGTTATCCAACGCCGATGGCAGACGGAAACCGTATTCCACCAGCGTCTCCTTGCGAGAACGGTCGCCCTTGTACATGGCGCCAACCTGAGGAACGCTGACGTGTGATTCATCGATCACCAGCAACGCATCGGCAGGAAGATAATCGTAGAGCGTCGGCGGCGGTGCCCCAGCCGGGCGGCCGGACAGATAGCGCGAGTAGTTCTCGATACCGTTGCAATAGCCCAGCTCCAGGATCATCTCCAGGTCGAAGCGCGTGCGCTGCTCCAGACGCTGGGCCTCCACCAGTTTGTTGGCCTTGTTGAGGTACTCAAGCCGCTCGCCGAGCTCCTCCTTGATGCCGTCCACCGCCTCGAGCAGGGTCTCGCGCGGGGTCACATAGTGGCTCTTGGGGTAGAAGGTGAAACGCGGCAGCTTGCGGATCACTTCGCCGGTCAAGGGGTCGAAGGCGGCGATGTTCTCTACTTCGTCGTCGAACAGCTCGATACGGATGGCCTCGAGGTCCGATTCGGCCGGGAAGATGTCGATCACGTCGCCACGCACCCGGAAGGTGGCGCGGGCAAAATCCATCTCGTTTCGGGTGTATTGCAGGTCGGCCAGCCGGCGCAGCAGTGCGCGCTGGTCGAGCTTGTCACCGCGATCGACGTGCAGAACCATCTTCAGGTAGGTTTCCGGGCTGCCCAGACCATAGATACACGACACCGTGGTGACAATGATCGCGTCGCGCCGCTCAAGCAATGCCTTGGTCGCCGACAGACGCATCTGCTCGATGTGGTCGTTGATCGAGGCATCCTTCTCGATGAAGGTGTCCGACGACGGGACGTAGGCTTCCGGCTGGTAGTAGTCGTAGTAGGAGACGAAGTACTCTACCGCGTTGTTCGGGAAGAACGCCTTGAACTCGCCATACAGCTGAGCAGCCAGCGTCTTGTTCGGCGCCAGCACCATGGTCGGGCGCTGGACCTGCTGAATGACGTTGGCGATGCTGAAGGTCTTGCCGGAGCCGGTCACCCCGAGCAGGGTCTGGTGCGACAGCCCCGCCTCGATACCCTCGACCATCAGGCGAATGGCCTCGGGCTGGTCGCCGGCGGGCTGGAATCGGGTGACGAGCTGGAACTCGGACATGACGGGACCTCGTGGATGTCGCGGCAACTGTAAATTTAGCCAGTAGTCTATACGCAAAAAGGCGCGCCGGGGTGGCCTTCGCCGCTGCAGATGTGAACGCTCATTGCAGTGGACCCGGCAATTCGACCAATGGTCGAAAAATATTTGCGCAAAGCGCCTGAAAACCTGTGCCAGAGTGTCGCAGTGACCGGTCGGTATCACTATACTGACTCCCCGTTTGCACCGCTTCAGTGCACTGGGCTGGAGGGTGCATCTCCTATCACTCTCCTATTCAGAGCCAAGGTAACAATGAGCCTGTTTTCCGCTGTCGAGCTGGCACCCCGCGACCCCATCCTGGGCCTCAACGAAGCATTCAACGCCGACCCACGTACCGACAAGGTCAACCTGGGCGTCGGTGTCTATTGCAATGAGGAAGGCCGCATCCCGCTGCTTCGCGCGGTGATCGAAGCCGAAACCCAGCGTGTCGCCCAACATGCCTCCCGCGGCTACCTGCCGATCGACGGCATCGCCGCCTACGACCAGGCCGTGCAGAAACTGCTGTTCGGCGCTGAATCCCCACTGCTGGCTGCAGGCCGCGTAGTGACCGTGCAGGCTGTCGGCGGCACCGGCGCACTGAAGATCGGTGCCGATTTCCTCAAGCGCCTTTCGCCGAACGCGGTCGTCGCCATCAGCGATCCGAGCTGGGAAAACCATCGCGCCCTGTTCGAGACTGCAGGCTTCCCAGTACAGAACTACCGCTATTACGACGCACCGAGCAACGACGTCAACCGCGCCGGCATGCTCGAAGACCTGAACAAGCTGCCCTCGGGCTCGATCGTCGTCCTGCATGCCTGCTGCCACAACCCGACCGGTGTCGACCTATCGCTCGACGACTGGAAGAACGTGCTGGAAGTGGTCAAGGCAAAGGGCCACGTACCGTTCCTCGACATGGCCTACCAAGGCTTTGGCGACGGTATCAGCGAAGATGCCTTCGCCGTGCGCCTGTTCGCCGAGTCGGGCCTGGAGTTCTTTGTCTCCAGCTCGTTCTCCAAATCGTTCTCGCTGTATGGCGAGCGCGTTGGCGCACTGTCGATCGTCACCGCCTCGAAAGACGAGAGCACCCGCGTGCTGTCGCAGGTCAAGCGCGTGATCCGCACCACCTACTCCAACCCGCCGACCCACGGTGCAACCATCGTCGCCACCGTGCTCAACAGCCCGGAACTGCGCCAGATGTGGGAAGCCGAGCTGGGCGAGATGCGTGAACGCATCCACGGCATGCGCAAGCAGATGGTCTCGCTCCTGGCCGAGTACGGCGCCAACCGCGACTTCAGCTTCGTCGGTCGCCAAGTCGGCATGTTCTCCTACTCAGGCCTGACCGTGGAACAGGTCGCGCGCCTGAAGAACGACTTCGGCATCTATGCGCTGGACACCGGTCGCATCGCCGTGGCCGCACTGAACCAGAGCAACATCCACGTGGTCACCAAGGCCATCGTCGAAGTGCTGTAACTGCTTGATTTGCCAGGGGGCGGCTTGACTTCCCCTTGGCATTCAGTAAGATACGCGCAGATTCCGCGATAGCTCAGTCGGTAGAGCAAATGACTGTTAATCATTGGGTCCCTGGTTCGAGTCCAGGTCGCGGAGCCAGACACTGAAAAACCTCCAGATGCGCAAGCACTGGAGGTTTTTTGTTTTCCGGGATCAGAAAGATCGTCGCAAGATGCGCTCAGTGGTCGCGCCCGATAGGGTAGAACACCCCACCACTCCAAACCCCCAACCACTCCTCGCCATCGATCACCCGCGGCACTGCAAGCTCCACCAGTTGGTAGAACACATTGCGGTGGATGAGCGCTTCGAGGTTGCTGCGCATCAGCAGGTAAGGCGATGGCTCATGCGTTGTCGGATCGGTCTCTACTCGAATAGGGTGATCAGGACCGGCTTCGACCTGATCCTCGACATTGCTGGTGAAACGCAGGACCTGCTGCTCACCACTACCCTCCACTTCCAGGCTGACCGCCACAAACGGCGCATCATCGACACGAATGCCGACCTTCTCCACAGGCGTTACCAGGAAATAGTCATTACCGTCGCGACGAATGATGGTCGAGAACAAGCGCACCATCGGCTTGCGCCCGATCGGCGTCCCCAGGTAGTACCAGGTGCCGTCGCGGGCGATGCGCATGTCGATATCGCCGCAGAAATCAGGGTTCCACAGATGCACGGGAGGCAGGCCCTTGTCCTTGGGAATCTGCGCCAGAAGATCGTTGGCCTTGCCCGTACCTGTCATCACCCGTTCCTTACCGACTCATTCCCAGGAGGCTACGAGCGTACTCGCGCATGGGTGCCGCGAGCAAATCCTGCGGCGTGTTGTCGTGGAACGTCAACAAACCGCCACGGCTCTTGATTCGCGCGGTATCGATCAAGTAGCGAGTGCTGGTTTCGATCAGCATCATCTGCACTACACCGGTGTCCCAGCCAAGGCGGTCCACTGCCTGCTCGTCGTACCATTCATCGCCATTACCAATGCGGTCGTCGGTACGAGCGAAACGGGTATAGAGCACGTAATGGGCGCCCACCGAACGCGCCTCGGCGATGGCGTCCTCCAGCCCCAACGGCGCCCTGGCGCGACGCACCAGCGGGAAATACTCGACGAAGCTCTTGAATGCCTCTTCGGCGACGGCATTCTGCTGCGGCACCGGGCCTTTTCCAGGCGGAACGAAAGCGCCCTGACCAATGAAGATGAACGAATCAGGCTGCAGCCGGACCGACAAGGTTCGAGTGGTATCACTGTGATCGAGCAGACCGGCGTCGCTCATCTGATAGCGAACACCTTCGCCCATGTCGCTGACTTTCATGCAGCCGCTCAACGCCATCAGCGCCAGCAGCAAGACCAGGCTACGCATCTTTCCTCCAGTGACCGGTGACGAAAAACCGGCGAATAGCCGCCAGATGCAGCTTTTGCGCCAGCTCAGCCGCCGATCACCTTCATCACGGTCACACCACCCGAGAACGCCAGCTCCTGCTTGTCCGCCAGGGCCTTGACCAGCAGCCGCTGAATCACCGGAAGCGCCTGGTGACGCGGCTTGTCGAGCAGGTCGCCGATAAAGTGACGATTCCCCGAGGACAGGCAGCCATGCAGCCAGCCGGTAGACGACAAGCGCAAACGCGAGCAGGTCCGGCAAAACGGCACGCTCTCGTTGGCAATCACACCAAAGTGACCTTGGCCGGGAATCTGGTAGCGCAGGGCCGTCGCATCCAAGGCCGCTGGCGCCTGCTGGAAGTGATATTGATGGCCGATCAGTGCCAGCAATTGCTCGAGGCTGACGAACTGACGCAGGAATGCATTCGAATCAAGCGCCAGATGGCCCATGCGCATCAACTCGATAAACCGCAGTTCGTAGCCTCTTGCCAGGCAGTAGTCGAGCAGCGGCACCACCTGATCGAGGTTGTGTCCGCGCATCGGCACCATGTTGACCTTGATACGCATACCCGCTGCACTCGCCTCCTCCATGCCCCTCAGCACGCTGGCCAGGTCGCCGCCCCGGGCAATGCTGCGAAACGCGGTCGGGTCAAGGGTGTCGAGGGAGACATTGAGCCGGTCGATACCTGCCGCGCGCAACACGGCCAGCTTGCGACTCAACAACTGGCCGTTGGTGGTCAAGGCGATATCCTTGAGCCCCAAGCCACCGACAATCTTCAGGAACGGCTCCAGGCGAGGGCTGATCAACGGTTCGCCACCGGTAATGCGCAGGCGCTCGATACCTGCGGCATCGACCAGATAAGCCACCCCGCGCGCCAGCGCATCGGCGCAGAGCTCATCCTGTGCAGCCACCAGGCGCTTGCCATCGGGCACGCAGTAGCTGCAAGCATAGTTGCAGGCAGCCGTCAGGCTGACGCGCAGGTTGCGAAAACGCCTGCCTTGACGATCGACGATCATGGATGACTCCGGCATGAGAAAAAGCGAGCCGGCAAAACTTGACTCAAAGATCAAGTTTTTGCAAGCCCTGTCGCCGAAGCGGGCGTGGCTGGCGGAGCCTGCCCATCATGGACAGTACCCCGCAGGGGTTTCAGGCTGCCGGTTCCGGATCGCGCTTGCGCTTGTTGCCCATGCGCACGCCGATGTCCATCAGGAACTGGAAGAAACCTTCCTGATCCTCGAGAACGTTACTCCAGAACGGCGAGTGATACAGCGCTACAGCGCCATGCACCAGCGCCCAGGCAGCACAGTAGTGGAAGTACGGCGGCACATCCTCGAGCTTGCCTTCGCTGATACGCCCCTTGATCAACTGGGTCAGGCGCTCGAAATTGGAGGCGCGGATACGGTGCAGTTCCTCGACCATCTCCGGCACTTGGTTACCCTTGACCACCTTCTCTTCAAGACGGTCGAACAAGCGGTAGCGCTGAGGATCACGCATCCGGAACTCGAAGTAGGCACGCGACAGGGCTTCCTTGTCGCGGTCGACGTCGTCCGAATGCAACAGCGCATTCAAGTCACGCTCGTAGTCGAGCATCAGGCGCAGGTAGATCTCCGCCTTGGACTTGAAGTGCTTGTAGATCGTGCCTTTGCCGATACCGACAGCGTCGGCGATCATCTCGACGGTGACACTGTCTTCACCCTGTTCGAGAAACAGCTTGAGCGCCGTGTCGAGGATTTCTTGCTCGCGGCGGCGAAACTCACGGACCTTACGAGGTTCTTTCTGCATAGGAAGGACTGGATGACAATCGAAGCAGATTATTATGCCTAACTTGCGGCAAATTGCACGGATCATCCAACCATATCTATGTTTCATGATGAGTTTGCATGCAAACCGTGCCTGTCCGGCTTGAATCGCATGAGTGCGTGCGACGCCCCGCGCCCGGCTGACTCTCGCCTGCAATCGACGCAGCACGGCTCGCCAAGGCCACCACGCTCATCGAATTGCGCACGTCGGCACGAAGAAAGCGTACGAGTCGCGCACTCTTCAACCTTTTAACCGCACCTCTATACAAATCGGCACCTGATAGGCACAAATTCACCCAGAGTCCGCCCAATGCCATGCCCTGATGGCCCATTGGCTGTCAGGTGTATTCCAAATCTGTTTAAAAAACGACCAACTGGCGCTGGCAGTGCGAGGATACTCGCCAATACTTGAAGTGTTGGCGCGGCGCATCCCCCCAAGTGGCGCGCCGATAAAGGTGCCCAGGGACCGCGTACCTTTGTTTTACTCCTAATGGTCTTAACCCGGATTCCTCCCCCAGAACCCGGGTTTTTTTTGCCCGCCCCGCCTTATCATCAGGCGACGCGCGCCAACGGGAACAGGCGCTTGAAGTTGGCGGTCGTCTGCTCGGCCAACTGCGCATAGCTCACCCCCCGCAACGATGCGATGTACTCGGCGACCTCACGCACGTACTGCGGCAGATTGGGCTTGCCGCGATACGGGATGGGCGCAAGGTACGGCGAGTCGGTCTCCACCAGCAGGCGCTCGACAGGCACCTGGCGTGCAACCTCGCGCAGGGCATCGGCGTTGCGGAAGGTGACGATTCCGGAGAGCGAGATGTAGTACCCCAGATCGAGTGCGGCCTTGGCCATGTCCCAGTCTTCCGTGAAGCAGTGCAGCACACCCGCCTGCGGCAGGCTGGCCTCGCGCAGCAGCGCCAGGGTGTCCGCCCGCGCCGCGCGAGTGTGAACGATCACCGGCTTGCCGGTCTGCCGGGATGCCTCCAGGTGCAGGCGGAAAGATGCCTGCTGCAGCTCGGCGGCCTCCGGCTCGTAGTGATAGTCCAATCCGGTTTCGCCGATAGCCACCACGTGCGGGTGGGCCAGCTCACGCAGCAGCCACTCCAGCGCAGGCGTCTCCCCCGGAGCCAGGTCGAGGGGGTGCACGCCTACCGAACAGTCGACGTCGGCGTACTGCTCGCTCAGGGCCTTGACCGCCCCGGCGTTCTCGGCGCTTACGCCGATGCATAGAAAATGCCCGACTCCACGCTCGCGAGCCGCCTGCAGTGCGGCATCGAGCGAGCCGGCATGGGCGCTCAGGTCAAGTCGGTCGAGGTGGCAATGGGAATCTACGAGCATGGAATGAGAGCACACATGAAAATAAACGATGGGGGGAATCAGCGCGCGGCCAGCATCTGCAGCCAATGGGCCAACAGGGCTTCGAGCAGCAACACGCGATTGAGGTTGGCCTTGCCCTGCACTTTCTGGCGCTGTTCGAGAATCCAGGCCTGGAGCTCGAGCACCCTGCCCTGCCTGCTCTTCTGCGCAAGGTATTGTACGACCTTGCGCATGTCGGCCAAGCCTAGCCCGTCCTCGTCCTGGGTCAATTGATAGCGCAGGATCAGGTGCGACCAGTCGCAGAACCAGTCGAACAGCAACAGCAGCGGCACATTGCTCCAGGCTTCAGCCAACTGAGAGGGCGATTGCTGCTGCTTGATCAGCTTCTTCACCCCCTCGGTGACCAGCGCGCGCTGCTCGCGCACACCCTGGGACTGCAAGGTGACGGCCATCAGTGGCGATCCCGCCGCCAGGGTCAGCAGTTCGTCACGCTCGACCTGATCGAGCTCCGGCAGGGCCGTCGCCAACCAGGCGTGACTCTGCGCAAGCGTCGGCTGGGCACAGGCCACCTGCTGACAACGGCTCTTGATGGTAGGCAACAAACGGCTGGGCTGATGGCTCACCAGCAGCAGCACGGTATCGCCCGAAGGCTCTTCGAGGCTCTTGAGCAAAGCGTTCGAAGCATTGACGTTCATCGCTTCGACCGGCTCGATCAGCACCACCTTGCGCCCGCCCAACTGCGCAGTCTGCACCACGAACGAAACCAGATCTCGCACCTGGTCGACCTTGATGGGCTTGTCGGCCTCTTCCGGCTCCAGCACGAAGTTATCGGGGTGGCTGCCAGCCTTGAGCAACAGGCACGACTTGCATTGCCCGCAGGCATCCACGCCATGCGGCTGCTGGCACAACAGGCGAGCCATCAGGCGTTCGGCCATGGCTCGCTTGCCGATGCCCTGCGGCCCGTGCAACAGGTAGGCATGGGCATGCTGGCTGCGCCCGGCCAACTGCTGCCAGAGCGCTTGCTGCCAGGGGTAGGCCTCAGCCACGGCAACGCTCCAGGATACCTGGCAGCAATGCATCGATGGCGCGCTGTACCGCCTCGAGCGACTGCCCGGCGTCCAGCAGGCTGTAGCGCTGTGGTGCCTGGGCTGCGCGTTGCAGATAGGCCTGACGCACCGCCTCGAAGAATGCCTGGCCCTCCTGCTCGAAGCGATCCAGGCGTCCGCGAGCGGCAGCACGGGCAAGGCCGACTTCCACTGGCAGATCGAAGACCAGGGTCAGGTCCGGGCGCAGCTCACCCTGAACGAAGTCTTCCAGCACCGCGATGCGCTCCACCGGCAGGCCACGCCCACCACCCTGATAGGCGTAGGTGGCATCGGTAAATCGGTCGCACAGCACCACGGCGCCCCGCGCCAGCGCCGGGCGAATGACCTCGGCCAGATGCTGGGCGCGTGCAGCGAACATCAACAGAAGCTCGGTGTCGGCCGCCATGGCTTCGTCGCTGGGAGCGAGCAGCAACTCGCGGATACGCTCGGCCAACGGCGTACCGCCAGGCTCACGGGTCATGACCACATCCACGCCCTGCTCACGCAGGCGCGCGGCCAGGTACTCGCGGTTGGTGCTCTTGCCCGCGCCTTCGGGGCCTTCCAGAGTGATGAACAAACCGCTCACGGGCATTCCTTACTGTTTTTCGGTGGGCGCCGGCGCCTGTTCGGGCGCGGGCTCTTCGGCGGACTGGGTTGGTGCGCCTTCAAGGGGTTCGCCGGACCGAGGCGAGGCTTCAGTCGGCGGCTCGGCGTCCGGTGCCTTATCGACCGTACCCTGCAGGGCTTGTGGTGCTGGGCTGGAGCGGTAGTCGGCGCGGCGCTTGAGCTGATACTCGCGCACAGCCGTATTGTGGTCGTCCAGGTCATCGGAGAATACGTGGCTGCCATCGCCACGCGCGACGAAATACAGGCTGGTACCGTCTGACGGATTCAGGGCCGCGTGAATCGCTTCGCGCCCGACCATGGCGATCGGTGTCGGCGGCAGGCCGGTCATGGTGTATGTGTTGTAGGGTGTCGGTGCACGCAGGTCGGCACGCGTGATCTTGCCGTTATAGCGCTCACCCATGCCGTAGATCACTGTAGGGTCGGTCTGCAGCATCATGCCCAAGCGAAGGCGGCGCACAAATACACCTGCGATCTGCCCTCGCTCCTGGGGGATACCGGTTTCCTTCTCCACCAGCGAGGCCATGATCAGCGCCTGGTAGGGATCACGGTATGGCAAATCGGTTACCCGGTCTGCCCACTCCTTGGCCAGCACCTCCTCAAGGCGCATGTAGGCTTGCTGCAACAGCTCCACATCGCTCATGCCGCGCACGAAGCGGTAGGTGTCCGGGAAGAAACGCCCCTCAGGGAACACACCGGTATGCCCAAGCTTGTCCATCACTTCAGTATCGGACAGCCCGTCGAGGGTGTGCTTGATCTTTTCATGCCTGGCCACGGCCGAGCGCACCTGGCGGAAGGTCCAGCCCTCGACCAGGGTGAGGTTGTACTGCACCACATCACCACGGCGCCAGGCATCGAACAGCGCTTCGACGGTCATGCCGGGTGTCAGGCGGTATTCACCCGTGTGCAGTGCAGTGCCAGCCATGTTGAAACGCCAGTAAAGTCGCAACCAGAAGGCGTCGTCGAGCAACCCTTCACTCTGCATGCGGTAGAACATGCGGTTGGGGTTGGTGCCATTGGGCACATCGAGCAGGCGCTCTTCGGTGACATGCAACGGCTGCTCCAGGACCGAGTTGACCTTCCAGGCCGACCAGCCTACGGCCAGGCCGGCAAGGATCAGGCCCATTTCCAGCAGCAGCAGGATTTTGCGTCTCACGAATCAGGTATCCAGTAACGTACGGGCAACGGCCTGCAGTTTACGGGTGAGCGGCCCGGCCGGCCAGTCGAGGTTGAGCGCAGCGAAGGTGCGCACAGGCCAAATTCCATACACGCTATTGCAGACGAACACTTCATCGGCCGTCTCCAGATCGGCTTGCACGAGGTCAGCTGTTCGGACCTCGATACCCAGCGCCGAGGCTTCGTCCAGCAGCGCAGCGCGCATGACGCCTGCCACGCCGCAGCGGCTCAGGTCGGCGGTCAGCAGCACGCCATCGCGGACCAGGAACAGATTACTGTAGACCCCTTCGATCAGGTGCCCTTGCACATCACGCATCAAACCCTCGGCGCAGGCAGGGTCCTGCCATTCGGCGCGAGCCATTACCTGCTCCAGACGATTGAGGTGCTTGAGCCCGGCCAGCAGCGGCTGCTGCGCAAGACGGGTCTGGCAGTCGAACAGCCCGATCCCCTGCTCCGCGTTGGCCACGGGATAAGCAGGCATTGGACTGCCCTGGAGAATGCGTCGGGCCACAGCTTCGGAGGCGGGCGCATAGCCGCGCTGGCTATCACCGCGAGTGACGATCAGTTTGGCTACGCCTTCACCGAGCTGGCTGGCGTAGCGCAGCAACTCGTCGCGAACACACGCATGATCGATATCGATCGCAAGCCGCTGACAACCCTGCTTGAGTCGATCGAGATGTCGCGACAGCAGGCTGGGCCTGCCGCCGCGCACGGCGATAGTCTCGAACAGACCATCGCCGTAGGCCAGGCCGCGGTTCTGCAGGTTGACTGCAGTCGCCGGCTGGCCATCGATCCAGCTGTGCATCAATCGGCGAACCGGCGGAATACCAGCGAACCGTTGGTACCGCCAAAGCCGAAGGAATTGGACAGCACGACATCGATCGGCATGCTGCGCGCCTGGTGCGGCACGAAGTCCAGGTCGCAACCTTCGTCCGGCTCGTCCAGGTTGATGGTCGGCGGCGCCATCTGGCTGTTGATCGCCAACACGCTGAAGATCGCCTCTACCGCACCGGCAGCCCCAAGCAGGTGACCGGTCATCGATTTGGTCGAGCTGACGGCCAGCTTGTAGGCGTGCTCGCCGAACACACGCTTGATGGCCGCCACTTCGGCGATATCGCCAGCGGGGGTCGAGGTGCCGTGGGCGTTGATGTAGCTGACGTCTTCAGGCTTCACACCCGCATCGCGCAGGGCGTTGACCATGCAGCGTGCAGCGCCGTCGCCGGTATCCGGTGGCGACGTCATGTGGAACGCGTCCCCGCTCATGCCGAAACCGACCAGTTCGGCATAGATGGTCGCGCCACGTGCCTTGGCATGTTCAAGCTCCTCCAGTACCAGGGCGCCGGCACCATCGGACAACACGAAACCATCACGCCCCTTGTCCCACGGACGGCTGGCACGGGATGGCTCGTCATTGCGAGTCGAAAGTGCCCGCGAGGCGCCGAAACCGCCCATGCCCAGGCCGCACGCGGCCATTTCCGCACCACCGGCGATCATCACGTCGGCCTCGCCATAGGCGATATTGCGTGCGGCCATGCCGATACAGTGAGTACCGGTGGTGCACGCGGTGGAGATCGCATAGTTGGGGCCCTGCAGACCCAGATGGATCGACAGGAAGCCGGAGATCATGTTGATGATCGAACCCGGCACGAAGAATGGCGAAATCCGGCGCGGCCCTTGCTCGTGCAGGGTACGGCTGGTGTCTTCGATATTGGTCAGGCCACCGATCCCCGAGCCCATGGCCACGCCGATGCGCTCGCGGTTGGCGTCGGTCACTTCCAGGCCAGCATTGCGCACCGCCTGGAAACCGGCCGCCAGGCCGTACTGGATGAACAGGTCAAGCTTGCGAGCTTCCTTGGCCGACAGGTACTGCTCGACCTCGAAGCCCTTCACCGAGCCGCCAAAACGGGTGGAGTAGGCACTCAGGTCCGTGTGTTCGATCGGACCGATGCCACTGCGGCCAGCCAGAATGCCCTGCCAGGTGCTTGGTACATCAGTACCCAGTGGCGACAGCATACCCATACCGGTGACCACGACGCGTCTACGCGACACAGCACTCTCCTTTTCTAATAACAGAGTCTCTTGCGATTGCACTCAGCACGGCCGAATGAAATGGCAACAGGCTCTCGATTGCCCGGTGAATGACGCCAATGGCTCGCAAAGAAAAAACCGCACGCCGGCAAAGGCAGTGCGGTTTTTCCCGACAAGAAGCGTCGACTGAAACGTCTTAGGCCTTGTGGCTGTTGACGTAGTCGATTGCAGCTTGAACGGTAGTGATCTTCTCGGCTTCTTCGTCAGGGATTTCGGTCTCGAATTCCTCTTCCAGAGCCATCACCAGCTCAACGGTGTCAAGCGAATCGGCACCCAGGTCTTCAACGAAGGAAGATTCGTTCTTGACTTCCTCTTCCTTGACGCCCAGTTGCTCGGCGACGATTTTCTTGACGCGTTCTTCGATGGTGCTCATACCTAGTTTTCACTCCTAATGGACATATGTCAGGCAGCTGGCCGGTGACCAAGTTTATAGGAAGACGCCTGCTTTTCAAGCGTAACGCGCCTTCACGAGAGACACCCGGCCTGCCACCTGGAATCTGGTTGCAGCTTTATAACGGATTTTAGGCTCGCAGTATGACTGTTTTTTTAAGCAATCCGTCACATTGAGTTGCTGATGTTACATGTACATCCCGCCGTTCACTGGCACGGTAGCGCCAGTGACATAGGCTGCGCCGTCGGATGCCAGGAAGGAAACCACTTTCGCGATCTCCTCGGCCTGACCCAGGCGGCCCAGCGGAATCTGGGTCTGCAGCGCTTCACGCTGCGCCTCGGGCAGCTCGCGGGTCATGTCGGTATCGATGAAGCCCGGGGTGACCGAGTTTACAGTGATACCGCGCGAACCCACTTCACGCGCCAGGGCACGGCTGAAGCCTTC
Source organism: Pseudomonas wayambapalatensis (assembly GCF_049942315.1). Classification (NCBI taxonomy): domain Bacteria; kingdom Pseudomonadati; phylum Pseudomonadota; class Gammaproteobacteria; order Pseudomonadales; family Pseudomonadaceae; genus Pseudomonas; species Pseudomonas wayambapalatensis. The sequence goes on along the minus strand of NZ_JBNFMU010000221.1, from coordinate 77,030 downwards.
GAGGCCCGCCTTGGCAGCAGCGTAGTTGGCCTGGCCGGCGTTGCCCATGGCCCCGACGACCGAACCGATGCTGATGATACGACCCCAGCGCGCCTTGGTCATGCCACGCAGCACGCCCTTGGACAGACGGTAAAGGCTGTTGAGGTTGGTGTCGATGACATCGAACCATTCTTCATCTTTCATGCGCAGCATCAGGTTGTCGCGGGTGATACCGGCATTGTTGACCAGGATCGCCGGCGCACCGAACTGCTCGGTGATCGCGGCCAGCACGGCACTCACGGACTCTTCGCTGGTGACATTCAGCTCAAGACCGGTACCGGTGATGCCATGCTCCTTGAGGGTCTCGGCGATGCGCTGGGCACCCGAAGCGGAAGTGGCGGTACCGATTACGGTCGCGCCCTGGCGGCCCAGCTCCAGGGCGATGGCCTGGCCAATACCACGGCTGGCGCCGGTGACCAGTGCAACTTTACCTTGCAGGCTCATGCAAGTTTCTCCAGATATCAGGCCAGCGCCGCACGGGTGGCGGCGACGGCGTCAGGGGTATTGAGGTTGTAGGTGGTGACGCCATCGGCGCAACGCTTGTTCAGGCCAGCCAGGACCTTGCCCGGGCCGCACTCGACCAGGTTGACCGCACCGCGGGCCGCCAGGGTCTGCACACACTCCACCCAACGTACCGGCTGGTACAGTTGCGCCAACAGGTCGTGCTTGAGTGCGTCGAGATCGGCCGCAACGGCGGCGGTGACGTTCTGCACCACCGGAATCTGCGGGGCCTTCCACTCGATGGCGTTGACCGCTTCGGCAAAACGCTTGGCCGCCGGCTTCATCAGCGCGCAATGCGACGGCACGCTGACCGCCAATGGCAGCGCACGCTTGGCGCCCTTGGCCTTGCACAGCTCGATCGCACGATCGACCGCCGCCTTGTTACCGGCGATCACGACCTGGCCCGGGGAGTTGAAGTTGACCGCACTGACCACTTCATCCTCGGCCGCCTCGGCGCAGATGGCAACCACATCGGCATCATCCAGGCCGAGAATCGCAGCCATGGCACCGTGACCCGCAGGCACAGCCTCCTGCATCAGCTGACCACGGCGCTCGACCAGACGAACGGCGTCCTTGAGCGACAGGCTGCCAGCCGCGACCAGGGCACTGTACTCACCCAGGCTGTGACCAGAGACCAGAGCAGGTTGCGCGCCGCCCTCTTCCAGCCACAGACGCCAGAGGGCGATCGAGGCCGTCAGGATGGCCGGCTGGGTCTTGTCGGTTTGATTGAGTTGTTCTTCCGGACCTTCCTGGACCAGCTTCCACAGGTCGTAGCCCAGAGCCTCGGAAGCTTCCTTGAAGGTCTCGACGATTACCGGCTTTTCAGCACCGAGCTCGGCGAGCATGCCCAGCGACTGGGAGCCTTGACCAGGAAAGACGAATGCGAGGGATGCAGACATTGAACAAGCCCTTATGATCTTGTCGTCGGATAGGGTGCGCCCCACCAATGGCGAGGCGCGGAATCTGAAAACTTGGATGGAAACGCAGACCAAGCGGTCACATTTAACCACTTCATCGCCAATATGCCTAAAGCAACAGGTCTTCGAGACGACCATGCAGCCGCTGCGGCAGATTTTCCTGGATCTCGATCAGCGCACGCTGAATCGCACTCTGCAAACCTTGCACGCCCGCCGAGCCATGGCTCTTGATGACGATACCCTGCAAACCGAGAAAGCTTGCGCCATTGTGTCGCGCCGGCGCCAGGTCGGCCTGCAGGCGCCTGAGCAACGGCATCGCCACCGCCCCGGCTGCACGGGAAAACAGCCCCCCCTTGAACAGCGCTTCTATACGCGCCCCGATCATGCTCGCCAGCCCTTCGCTGGACTTGAGCAGGATATTGCCGACGAAGCCGTCGCACACCACCACGTCGGCCTCACCGCGATACAGACCATCGCCTTCGACAAAACCGATGTAGTTCAACCCACGGGCATTGTGCAACAGACTGGCCGCCAGCTTGACCTGCTGGTTGCCCTTGATGTCTTCGGTACCGACATTGAGCAGCGCCACGCGCGGGCGCTGGACCCCCAGCGCCTGAGCCGCCACCGATCCCATCACGGCGAACTGGTAGAGGTTCTCGGCACTGCAATCGACATTGGCACCCAGATCGAGCAACTGACAATAGCCAGCCTGGGTTGGAATCGCCGCCACCATGGCGGGGCGATCGATGCCCGGCAGCGTCTTGAGGACAAAGCGCGACAGCGCCATCAGCGCCCCGGTATTCCCGGCGCTCACACAGGCCTGCGCCTTGCCGTCGCGCACCAGCTCAAGGGCGACGCGCATCGACGAATCAGGCTTGCCGCGCAACGCCTGCGAAGGCCGCTCGTCCATGCCCACCACCTCGCTCGCCGCGACGATTTGCAGGCGCGCACGATCGGCAGCTGCAAGGCCACTGACAAGTTCTTCAAGGAGAGAGGGTTGACCGACAAGGGTCAGGTGCAGCGAGGGAGTAGCCGAAAGGCAGGCAATGCTAGCCTGGACAATGCTGCGGGGACCGAAGTCCCCGCCCATTGCGTCGATCGCGATGATCTGAGCGGACAAGGATTACTCGTCAGCGCCCTTGTCGATCACTTTGCGACCACGGTATACGCCTTCTGGCGAAACGTGGTGGCGCAGGTGTACTTCACCGGTGCTCTTCTCTACGGACAGCGCGTTTTCCGACAGGGCGTCGTGCGAACGGCGCATGTCACGGGCAGAGCGGGATTTTTTGTTCTGCTGAACAGCCATAATTGATTAACTCCTAAACGTTTGGGTCACGCTTTAACTGCGCCAAGACACTGAACGGGTTGGACCGCGATACCTCGTCCTTGCTCGATTCGGGCTCGTCTGCGCCCGCCGGCTGCTGGCATTCTTCCGGATGATGAGCAGGCACGATAGGGAGGGCGAGCAACAGCTCCTCCTCGATCAGCGCCTGCAGATCCAAAGGATCTTCGCCCAGTTCCAGCACGTCATAGCCTTTCGGCAACGACTGGGTATTCGCACCCTCCTTCACCACGGCGTAAGTACATTCGCTGTGAATCGGCAGGGTGACCAGCTCAAGACAACGCTGGCAAACCATTTTGACTTCGACGTTCAGATCGCTGTGGATAACCACAACGTGCTGCTCGTCTCGCTCAAAATCGAACTTCGCCTGCACCGTACCGACATTATCGGAAAGCGGGTCGCAGAGTCTTTCCAAATCAGCGAGTTGCAGCGAACCTTGGAGGGTTACGCCACGATCGGCCAATTTGCGCGGGTCAACGTGAGGTGGAATCGGGTCATTCAACATAGGCGCAGCATTCTAGGGATGCCCCCCGCCCCTGTCAAAGGAAATTAGGCGGCATCACGCATGTTAGAATCGGTTCAATTGCGAAGGAGTCTACCATGCTTCCCCTGCTGCTTGCTTCAAGCTCCCCCTACCGGCGCGAACTGCTCCAGCGCCTGCGCCTGCCTTTCACCTGGGCAAGCCCCGATATAGACGAAAAGCGCAACGCCGAGGAGCCTGCCACCGAACTGGTCCGTCGCCTGGCCCGACAAAAAGCCGAAGCCTTGGCAAACAGCCATCCGCAACACCTGATCATCGGCTCGGACCAGGTCGCTGTACTGGGCGAGCAGATCCTTGGCAAGCCGCACACCTTCGAGCGCGCCTGCGAGCAATTGCTGGCCGCCAGCGGGCAGCAGGTCACCTTCCTGACCGGCCTCGCCCTGCTCAACAGCAGCACGGGACAATGCCAGGTAGACTGCATACCGTTCACCGTAACCCTGCGCGAACTGGACCGCGAACGGGTCGAGCGCTACGTGCAGGCAGAACAGCCCCTGGACTGCGCAGGAAGCTTCAAGGCGGAGGGATTGGGGGTGACACTGTTCCAGAGCACCCACGGCTGCGACGCGACGAGCCTGATCGGGCTACCGCTGATTCGCCTGGTAGACATGCTGCACGCAGAAGGTGTGCAGCTACCCTGAAAGAGGGGGCTGCCCGGCAGCCCCGCTCATGACTCAACGCAGGGATGGCCCCTGGAAGCCCATGTACATGGCCAGGCGCTCGGCGACGCTGGCACCGATACGCTTGGAGAAGCGGTCGAACGGCGATTCCTGCACCGTGAAGTCCACCAACTCTTTCTCGCCGACGATGTCACGCGCCACGTAACTGGCACTGCCCAGTCCATCGATCAAACCCAGCGCCTTGGCCTGCTCGCCCGACCAGATCAGACCACTGAACAGCTCTGGGTGCTCCTTGTCTTTCAGACGCTCCCCTCGGCCCTGCTTGACCATGGCGATGAACTGATTGTGCGTGGTATCCAGCACGCCCTGCCAGAACGCAGTCTCTTCAGGCTTTTGCGGCGAGAACGGGTCGAGGAAGGCCTTATGCTCGCCAGAAGTGTAGGCACGACGCTCCACACCGAGCTTTTCCATGGTTCCGACGAAGCCGTAGCCGGCCGCAGTCACGCCAATGGATCCGACCAGGCTGGCCTTGTCGGCGTAGATCTCATCCGCCGCACTGGCGATGTAGTAGGCACCCGAGGCACCAAGGTCGGTGATCACTGCATACAGCTTGATCGCCGGATATTCGGCGCGCAGGCGACGAATCTCGTCATATACATAACCCGCCTGCACCGGACTCCCGCCCGGACTATTGATACGCATCACCACAGCCTTGGTCTTGGCGTCCTTGAACGCGTCACGCAGGCTCTTGATGATATTGTCGGCACTGGCAGCTTCCTGGTCGGCGATCACCCCGCGCACTTCCACCAAGGCGGTATGATTGGCACTGCGCGAGGCCGTACTCTCCATGTCCATCAGCGGCGAGAACAGGAACAGGAGACCGAACAGGTAGAGGAAGGTCAGCAACTTGAAGAAAATCCCCCAGCGCCGCGCACGACGCTGCTCCTGAACACCTGCCAGGAGGGTCTTCTCGAGCAGCTTCCAGCTCTTGCGCTCTTCCTTGTCCTGCGCTGCGCCCTCGGGCTCAGGGGCTTTCCACTCGTCAGCCATGCTCACCTACCTTGAAATTGAAGCCGCGCGGGACCAGCCAGCCACTCACGCAACTGTGAAAAATGCTCGACGCACACCTGCGGCCCAAACTCGCTCAGCGCCTGCAGCGACATCGCGCCATAACCCACGGCAACCGAGTGCATGCCCGCATTGCTGGCCATCTGCAGATCGAATGCCGAATCTCCGACCATCAGCGCGCTGCCAGGTTCGACCTGGCAATGAGCGAGAATTTCCTCAAGCATCAACGGATGAGGCTTGCCGCGGGTTTCGTCAGCGGCACGAGTGATATCGAAATACCCCTCCCAGCCATTGGCCTTGAGCACCCGATCCAGCCCGCGACGCGCCTTGCCAGTGGCCACCGCCAGACGATACCCCTCACCGCGAAAGGCTTCGAGCGACTCCACCACCCCGTCGAACAGCGGTGACGGCTGCTGATCCAGCGCTGTGTAGATATCCGCGTAGTGCTGGCGGAAAACCTCGAGCTGCCGGGCGTCCAGATGCGGATAGAGCACCGAGATCGCCTCGCTCAGGGCCAGACCAATGATGCCCTTGACCGCGGCGTCGGCACTGGGCGCCTCGCCGGCACGCTCGGCAGCGGCATTCATCGCCTCGACAATGCGCCCGATGGAGTCGGCCAAAGTGCCATCCCAATCGAAGATCAGCAGCTCGTAGGGTTTGCTCATGACAGGTCAGGTCGCACTCAGGCGCTCCACGGTCTTGGCCCACATCTCGTCCACCGGCGCCTCGAGCTTCAATTCGCCACCATCCGGCAGGGGCACGGTCAACGCATAAGCGTGGAGGAACAGGCGTTTGCCCCCCAGATCACGAATTTCGCGACTGAAGTCTTCATCGCCGTACTTGCTGTCACCAGCGATCATGTGCCCGGCATGAAGCGTGTGCACACGGATCTGGTGGGTGCGACCGGTAATCGGTCGCGCCTCGACCATCGTGGCGAACTCACCGAAGCGGCGCAGCACACGGAAAAGCGTCAACGCCTCCTTGCCCTCTTCGTCTACCTCGACCATGCGCTCTCCCGAGCGCAGGTTGCTTTTCTGCAGGGGCGCATTGACCTGTTTCTTCGAGGTTGGCCAGTGCCCGCGCACCAAAGCCATGTAGCGCTTGTCAACGCCATCGCCGCGCAGGGCTGCGTGCAGGTGACGCAGCATGCTGCGCTTCTTGGCGATCATCAGCAGCCCCGAAGTGTCGCGGTCCAGTCGGTGCACCAGTTCGAGCTCCTTGGCATCCGGACGCAACTGACGCAGCGCCTCGATCACCCCGAAACTCAGGCCACTGCCGCCGTGAACGGCGATACCGGCAGGCTTGTTCATCACGATCAGCGCCTTGTCTTCGTAGACGATCGCCGCCTCCAGCCGCTGCAACAACCCCTGCGCCACGGGAGCAGGCTCGTCGCGCTCGGGCAATCGGACAGGCGGCACGCGCACGATGTCACCAGCCTGCAGCTTGTATTCGGGCTTGATGCGCCCCTTGTTCACCCGCACCTCTCCCTTGCGCAGGATGCGATAGACCAGGGTCTTGGGCACGCCCTTGAGGGCCGTGATGAGGAAGTTGTCGATGCGTTGGCCGGCAAGTTCCGGCGCGACTTCGATCAGCTGAACGCCGGAAGTCGGGGGATTATTGGTCGTCATTGCTGGATCATAACAATTTTTTATGGAATTGAAGCACTTAATGATTACTGCTATAGTCGCGAACGCCGCCAAAAGCGGTAGGTCAGTACCGCACGGTTTCGAACCGGCCCTGACCAACGCAATTCTCGAGGACGCGAGGCCGTCCGACGGGGTTTTCGCCAGTTTACCGAAATGCCTGGAATCGCCACCAGCGCCGAGCAGAGAAGAACGAAAAAAAACGACAAGTGCGGTGTTTCACCTCTCTCCTGTTCTTTTTCGCATGCCCCTGCCCCGCCTCGTCGCTTCCGTGCAGCGCCTGGCGAATGCTTCGGAAATACCTGCCTTGGACATGAATGGCGCCAGCCCAGAATCTGCGCTGGCGAAAAATGCAACCCGTTGCGGATTCAGCGCGCGGCAGCACCCGAATTATCAGGGATACGTGCAGGGTGGAGATGTACAGCCCGGACCGTGCAGCACGGCCGGCCACCGGCCCACTGTAATGGCCCGGCGAGCGGAACCGGTGTTTGCAGATGCCCCAGAGGCGTCCACGGCCCTCGGCTGATTCCTCCTCCTGACTGAGTGCGATAGGCACCGCAGCAAACAGGACGCGTCGTCGCGACAACGGCAGGCTGGGCAACCGGCTGGTGCCGAACGTCGTTGGACACGGGGGTGGCACGCCACCCTTTGCGCACCTTGGCACCGACCATGAGAAGTCGTGTGTGCCGAACGCCGTTTCCGGCAGCCCGGAAACCGACGGTACAACATGAAAAGAATGCTGATTAACGCGACTCAACCCGAAGAGTTGCGTGTAGCCCTGGTGGATGGCCAACGCCTCTACGACCTGGATATCGAATCCGGCGCGCGTGAGCAGAAAAAGGCCAACATCTACAAAGGCAAGATCACCCGCATCGAACCCAGCCTCGAAGCCGCCTTCGTCGACTTCGGCTCCGAACGTCACGGCTTCCTGCCGCTGAAGGAAATCTCCCGCGAGTACTTCAAGAAGTCCCCTGAAGGTCGGGTGAACATCAAGGAAGTGCTGAGCGAAGGCCAGGAAGTCATCGTTCAGGTCGAAAAGGAAGAACGTGGCAACAAGGGCGCAGCCCTGACCACCTTCATCAGCCTCGCCGGCCGCTACCTGGTACTGATGCCCAACAACCCACGCGCTGGCGGCATTTCCCGTCGCATCGAAGGCGAAGAGCGTAACGAGCTGCGCGAAGCCCTCAACGGCCTGACCGTTCCCGGCGACATGGGCCTGATCGTGCGCACTGCAGGCCTGGGCCGCAGCAGCGAAGAGATGCAGTGGGACCTCGACTACCTGCTGCAGCTCTGGACCGCCATCAAGGAAGCCTCCCAGGACCGCGTCGCGCCTTTCCTGATCTACCAGGAAAGCAATGTCATCATCCGCGCCATTCGCGACTACCTGCGCCAGGACATCGGCGAAGTACTGATCGACAGCATCGACGCCCAGGAAGAAGCCCTGACCTTCATCCGCCAGGTGATGCCGCAGTACGCCAGCAAGGTCAAGCTGTATGAAGACAGCGTCCCGCTGTTCAACCGCTTCCAGATCGAAAGCCAGATCGAGACCGCGTTCCAGCGTGTGGTCGACCTGCCGTCCGGCGGTTCGATCGTCATCGACCCGACCGAAGCACTGGTCTCCATCGACATCAACTCGGCGCGCGCCACCAAAGGCAGCGACATCGAGGAAACCGCCCTGCAGACCAACCTGGAAGCGGCTGAGGAAATCGCCCGCCAGCTGCGCCTGCGTGACATCGGCGGCCTGATCGTCATCGACTTCATCGACATGACCCCGGCCAAGAACCAGCGCGCCGTCGAGGAACGCGTACGCGAATGCCTCGAAGCCGACCGCGCCCGCGTCCAGGTCGGTCGCATCTCGCGCTTCGGCCTGCTGGAGATGTCCCGCCAGCGCCTGCGTCCGTCGCTGGGCGAAAGCAGCGGCATCGTCTGCCCACGCTGCTCGGGCACCGGCATCATCCGTGACGTCGAATCCCTCTCGCTGGCGATCCTGCGCCTGATCGAGGAAGAAGCGCTGAAGGACCGTACCGCCGAGGTACGCGCACAAGTGCCGATCCCGGTAGCTGCCTTCCTGCTCAACGAGAAGCGCAACTCGATCACCAAGATCGAACTGCGCACCCGTGCGCGCATCATCATCCTGCCGAACGATCACCTGGAAACCCCGCACTTCGAAGTCCAGCGCCTGCGCGACGACAATCCGGACGTGCTGAACAACCAGTCGAGCTATGAGATCGCCACCAGCGAAGCCGAGGAAGCGCCGCAACCAACCGCTACCCGCACCCTGGTTCGCCAGGAAGCTGCAGTGAAGACCGCTCCGGCTCGTACCAACGCCCCTGAGCCGAGCGCGAGCGAAGCACAACCTGCTGCAACCGCTCCAGCGCCTGTCGCTGCGCCAGAGCCAAGCCTGTTCAAGGGCCTGGTCAAGTCGCTGGTCAGCCTGTTCGCCGGCAAGGAAGAACCTGTCGTCGCTCCGGCCGCTACTCCCGAGAAGCCAACCACCGAGCGCACCCAGCGCAACGAGGAGCGCCGCAACGGCCGTCAGCAGAGCCGCAACCGCAATGGCCGCCGCGATGAAGACCGCAAACCGCGTGAAGAGCGCAGTGAGCGCGCCCCACGCGAAGAGCGCCAGCCACGTGAAGAGCGTGCGCCACGCGAAGAGCGCGCACCTCGTGAAGAACGTGCTCCACGCGAAGAACGTGCTCCACGTCAACCGCGCGAAGACCGTCGCGGTAATCGTGAAGAACGCGTCCGCGAATTGCGCGAGCCACTGGATACCGCCCCGGCGGCCCGTGAGGAGCGTGCTCCACGCGAAGAGCGTGCACCTCGCGAGGAACGCGTAGCCCGCGAAGAGCGCACACCACGCGAAGATCGTGCCCCACGCGAAGATCGCGCACCTCGTGAAGAGCGTCCAGCCCGTGAGGAACGCGCACCACGCGAGGAGCGTGAAGAGCGCGCACCACGTGAAGAACGCCAACCACGCCAGCCGCGCGAAGAGCGCCAGCCACGCGCCGCCGAACAGGCTGCCGAGGCAAGCGAGGAGCAACTGCCGAACGAAGAACTGCTGCAGGACGAGCAGGAAGGTGCCGATGGCGAGCGCCCTCGTCGCCGCTCCCGTGGCCAGCGTCGTCGCAGCAACCGTCGTGAGCGCCAGCGCAATGCCAATGGCGAGCTGATCGACGGCGACGAAGAAGCCGGCGAAGAGCAACAGCCACAGCAGCACAAAGCCACTGAGCTGGGTGCCGAACTGGCCGCAGGCCTGGCGGTCACCGCCGCCGTTGCCAGCAGCAATATCAGTGCCGACGCCGAGGCCCAGGCCAACGAGCAGGCCGAGCGCGCTACCGCTACCGTCGTCGAGACCGACGACCGTGAAGTAGTTCAGAGCACCGAGCCGGCAGAGGTTGTCGCCAAGGCCGAGGAAGTCGCGATCGCGCCTGTTGTCGAGCAGCCGGTCAATGAACCTGTGGCCGTGGTCGAACCCGGTATCGAGCCTGTCGTCGAAGCACCTGCACAACCACAGGCCGAAGTGGCCACAAGCGAGCCTGCGCCTGCAGTCGAAGCACCAGCCATCGAAGCACCGGCCGTGGAAGCGGGCGAAGCAGAGAAAGCACCGGTTGCTGAAACTGTCGTAGAGCAAGCACCTGCTGCCGAAGCCGAAGTGATCGAGCCTGTCGTGGTCGAGCCAGTGGCTGTCGAGGCAGCACCGGTCGTCGCCGAAGCAGCCCCTGCCGAGGCGCCTGCGCCTGCTGCAGCCGAAGCGGCTCCTGTCGAAGAGCCGGCTGTCGCCGAAGCGACCACCATCATGCTGCCGAACGGCCGTGCGCCGAACGACCCGCGTGAAGTGCGTCGCCGCAAGCGTGAGGCTGAAGCCGCCGCTGCTGCCGCAGCCCAGGCTGCCGCCGAAGCGGCCCCGGCGCTGGAAACCACCGAGGATGAGCACAAACCTCACCACGGCTGATTCCGACAGCTGAATGAAAAACCCCCGCCAGTTCGCACTGGCGGGGGTTTTTCTTTATCGCTCAAAACCCAGGGAAGCAGGGCCAGCCTGACAGGTGGCAATCAGTACAGATTCGGCTCCATCTCCAACTCGACGCCGAACCGCTCCAGAATATCTGCCTGGATTCGCTGCGCCAGGGCATGCAACTGTGCGCCACTCGCCTGGCCGTAGTTGACCAGCACCAGCGACTGCAAACGATGCACGCCAGCATCACCCTCACGGTAGCCCTTCCAGCCCGCCTGCTCGATCAGCCAGCCTGCCGCCAGCTTGACCTGCCCCTCAGCCTGGGGATAAGCCACCAGGTTCGGATAACGCGCGCGAATACCCTCGGCCAACTGCGCCGAGACCACCGGGTTCTTGAAGAAGCTGCCAGCATTGCCCAGCTCCGCCGGATCCGGAAGCTTTTCGCGACGAATACTGCAGATGGCATCGCTGATGGCCTGTGCAGTCACCTCCTGCACACCCTGCTCTTGCAGGCGCTGTCGAACCGGCCCGTAGTCCAGGTGCGCACGCAATGTACGACTCAGCACGAAACGCACCCGCAGGATCAACCAACGACCTGGGTTGCGCTTGAACACGCTGTCGCGATAGGCGAACGCACATTCGTCCAGCGTGAAGTCACGCAACTCGCCAGTCTCACGATCCAGAGCGGTCAAGCCTGCGAACACATCCTTGATCTCGACCCCGTACGCGCCGACGTTCTGCATCGGTGCCGCGCCGACCGTACCGGGAATCAGGCTTAGGTTCTCCAGCCCGCACAGGCCCTGCGCCAGGCTCCATTGCACGAAAGGATGCCAGGGTTCGCCTGACTCGGCCTCGATCACGACACGCTCGCCATCATCACTGAGGATGCGTCGGCCACAACTGGCCATGTGCAGCACCAAGGCATCGACGTCGCGGGTCAGCAACAGGTTGCTGCCGCCACCGACAATCAGCACCGGCAGCTGCCGTTGCTCGGCCAGCTTCAGGGCCTGGCGAACTTCTTCGTCGTCATGGGCCTGGGTGAGGTAGCGCGCTGCGACGTCGATACCGAAGGTGTTGAACGGCTTGAGCGATACACGCTCCTGCCACTGCGCTGTCATAACCGCCCCTTGATTTCCACGACCAGCTCATGGCAGGCCGCTTCGATCAGGTCCAGAACCTGCTCGAATCCCTCGGCACCGCCATAGTAAGGGTCCGGCACCTCGTCCAGCGCCGCGCCATACCTGCGCAGAAACAGGTCGAGTTCGCCGCGAGCATCGTGTGGGCGCAGCGCCTGCAGATTACCCAGATTGCTCTTGTCCATGGCCAGGATCAGATCGTACTCACCGAAGTGAGCGGCCTTGACCTGCTGCGCGCGCTGGCGCGACAAGTCATACCCCCGCGCCAGGGCAGCCTTGCAGGTGCGACTGTCGGGCGCCTTGCCCACGTGCCAGCCTCCGGTCCCTGCAGACGCCACCTGTACGCGCTCAGCGAGTCCGGCAACCTGTAACTGGTGGCGCAGCACACCCTCGGCGGTGGGTGAACGGCAGATATTGCCCAGGCAAACGAACAGTACGCGCATCAGGCCTCCAGCAAGCGCCGGACGCGCTCCAGGTCTTCAGGGGTGTCGACACCCACCGCGGGCGCTTCGATGGCGTCCTCGACGTGGATCCGCACGCCATGCCAAAGCGCCCGCAACTGCTCCAGGGCCTCGGTCTGCTCGAGCCAGCACGGGCCCCAGCCGACGAAATCCTGCAGGAAGCCGACACGGTAGGCATACATGCCGATATGACGGCGATACGGCACACCCTCCGGCAGCACGTCGCGCTGTTTGGCGAAGGCATCGCGCGCCCAGGGCAGCGGCGCACGGCTGAAGGTCAGGGCAAGGCCGTTCTTGTCGCTGACCACCTTGACCGCGTTGGGGTTGAACACGCTTTGCGGCTCGTGGATCGGCTCGGCCAGGGTTGCGATACCCGCCTCGGGGTGAGCAGCCAGGTTGGCGGCCACCTGATCGATGATCACCGGCGGGATCAACGGTTCGTCACCCTGCACGTTGACCACGATGGCGTCTGGCGGCAGGCCCAGGTGCGCGACGACCTCGGCCAGACGATCGGTGCCCGACTCATGGTCGGCACGGGTCATCAGCGCTTCGGCGCCAAAGGCCTGGCATGCCTCGAGGATGCTGGCATCGTCGGTAGCAATGACTACCCGTGCAGCACCGCTCTTGCGCGCCTGCTCCCAGACATGCTGGATCATCGGCTTGCCAGCGATCGGCAGCAACGGCTTGCCCGGCAGGCGCGTCGAGCGCAGCCGGGCAGGAATTACCACAGTGAAGTCCAGGCTCATTTGTCCAGACGCTCGTCGTCGCTCAGGGTGCGCGCCTCGCTCTCCAGCATGACCGGGATGCCGTCGCGGATCGGATAGGCCAGGCCGGCGCCCTTGCTGATCAGCTCAGTCTTGTCGGCGCTGAGCTTGAGCGGGCTTTTGGTGATCGGGCAGGCCAGGATATCGAGCAGTTTGGTGTCCATGGAGGTGTCCTTGAGGCCGAAGGCCGGAAAGTGGAAGTGATTCAAGGCAGCAGACGAGCGAGCTGCGCATCGAACCAGGCGACGAAGGATGGAGACGGTTCGGCATCTACGGCCAGGTACCACCAGTCGTCACCTGCAAAGTCACGGCATTTCACCGCGTCCTTTTCGGTCATGACCAATGGCAGTGGTGGTTCGAATGCCAGGCTCTGGGCATTGAACTGCGCATGGTCGGCGAAAGGATGCGGCACAGGCTGCCAGTCTAGCCCTTGCAAGGTATTGAAGAAACGTTGCGGGTTGCCAATGCCAGCTACGGCATGAAGGGCCTGACCCGCAGGAAAATGTGCGAGTGGACGGCGCTCGCCGGTGCGCAGATTGACCAATGCACTCGGGCGCAGACCGAACGCGAATCCACCCGACGGATCGACGGTGGCACCGTTGTGCAGCACTGCACCGACGCCCTCCAGGCGCTCGACCGGCTCACGCAAAGGGCCGGCAGGCAGGCATCGGCCGTTGCCAAGGCCGCGGGCCGCGTCGATCAGCACCAGCTCCAGGTCGCGCGCCAGCCGGTAATGCTGCATGCCGTCATCACAGAGAATCAGGTCCAAGGACTCGCTGGCCAACAGCGCTTGCACGGCACGGGATCGGTCAGGGTCGATCATCAGCGGCACGTCGGTACGCTGCACGATCAGCAACGGTTCATCTCCAGCCTGCACAGCGCTCTGGCTGGCCTGGACCCGCCAAGGGAAATGCGGCGGCTTGGCGCCATATCCACGGCTGACCACACCAACCTTCAGCCCCTGGCTTCGACAATGTTCAATCAGCCAGAGGATCATCGGCGTCTTGCCGGTTCCTCCGACAGTGATATTACCCACCACGACGACCGGCACCGGAGCCCGATAGCTGGGGCTTTCGCCACTGAGGAAACGCGCACGCTTACGCGTCACCACACGCCGGTAAAGGGCTTCGAGCGGACGCAACAGCGCCAGGGCGGGATGGCCTTGGTACCAGGCGGCGAGCAGACGATCGGCGAAAGCCATCAGGGCGTCCCCGGGGCCGCCTCGACAGTGGTCATGCGCAGGTGGCTGAAGCCGAGCTTGCCAGCAGCATCCATCGCAGTGATCACCGCCTGGTGCGGGGTCTTGCCATCGGCACTGATCGCCAGGGGCAAGGTGTTGTCTCCCCCGGATTCGCGCTCAAGTGCCTCGGTCAGGGTGGTCAGGTCGCTCTTGGGTAGCAGGTGGTTGTTCACCGAATACACGCCATCGGCGCTGATCGTCACCTCCACCAGCTTGCCATCCTGCGGCGCCGCCGGTGCGCCGCTGGCCGCCTCGGGCAACTCGACGCGCAGCTGGGTCTCGCGGGTGAAGGTGGTCGTGACCACGAAAAACAGCAAGAGCACGAACACCACGTCGATCAGCGATGCCAGGTTGATGTCGACGTTCTCGCGCTGTCGATTGCGCCGGAACTTCACGCCTTGCCTCCGGCCACCTCGACCTCGCGGTCGCCCTGCAGCACCTCGACCAGCTTGATCGCCTCCTGCTCCATGCCGACCACCAGCTCATCGATGCGGCGCAGCAGGAAACGGTGGAAGAATACCGCGGGGATACCCACCATCAGGCCCGCTGCGGTGGTGACCAGCGCCTTGGAGATACCACCAGCGAGCACCGCGGCGTTGGCCGTCATCTGCGAGCCCATGAACGCACTGAAAATGTCGATCATGCCGAGCACGGTGCCAAGCAGGCCGAGCAGCGGCGCCATTGCAGCGATGGTGCCCAGGGTGCTGATGTAGCGCTCGAGCTCGTGGATGACTCGGGAGGCGGCCTCCTCGATGCATTCTTTCATGATCTCGCGGCCATGGCGGGAGTTCGCCAGGCCCGCGGCGAGAATCTCGCCCAGGGGGGAGTCGGCACGCAGGGCCTTGAGCTTGTCACTGGTCAGTTGCTTGTCCTTGATCCACATCCATACCTGGCCCAACAGGTGCGGTGGCGTGACGCGACTGGCACGCAGGGTCCACAGGCGTTCGACGACAATCGCCATGGCTGCGACGGAGCTCAGAATGATCGGCAGCATCATCCAGCCGCCGGACTTGACCAATTCCCACACAGTAAGCATCCCCCTGAAAAAGGCCGCCACTCTACCATAGGCAGGCATGGGGCTCATCTGCCGAAGGTCAGCGGGCTGTCGGGTGATTCGCATATTTCAGGCCTGCACAACCTACGAAGGCGGCTCACGCCAAAAGCGCCGCTGCACACGCAATCCCTCGACCTCTCCCCGACTGCCCAGTTGCAGGCGCAGCGCCCCGTGCAATGCCGTGTCATGCACCGCCAACCCATGCCGCCGATAGCGCTCGATTACCTGCGGGTGCGGGTGACCAAAGCCATTGTATCGCCCACGGGAAATCATCACGCCACGCGGCGCGATAGCGCGGATGAAGGGCTCGGTGGAGGAACTGCGGCTGCCGTGATGCGGTGACTGCAGCCAGTCGACACGCGCCGCATCGGCGGATGCCAGCCAGGCGCGCTCGGCGGCTGCCTCCATGTCACCAGCCAGCAGCAAGCGCTCGCCCTGAGCTTCGACCAGCAGCACGCAGGAGCGGTCGTTACTGCTCTTGCCACCCGGCCAGTGCCAAAGCGAGAAAGTCACGCCATCCCACTCCCAGCGCTCACCACTGCTGCATACCTGCGCGCCCAAGGCTACGGGCAACTCCCGTGCCTCGCCAGCCAGTACCCGCGCCACCGGCAGGCCGCGCTGCACGGCCAGAGCGCCACCAGCGTGGTCGGCATGTGCATGGCTGATCAGCATCAGATCGAGCCGGTTGACGCCCAACCCGCGCAAGGTCGGCAATACCACACTCTGCCCAAGGTCATTGATGCCCATCGCCGACCCGGCATCGTAGAGCAGGCTGTGATGCTGCGTGCGCAGCAACACCGCCAGGCCCTGACCGACATCCAGTTGCCACACCTCCACCTCTGCGTGCGGCACCTGCTCGCGAGGCGTCCACAGCGCCAGCAGCATCACCGCACCCAGTCCTCGCAGCGGCACGCCACGTGGCAGCAGGAGCAGCACCGCACCCGCACAGACCAGCCCCCACGCCCACAGCGAAAGCGACGGGGGCGTCCAGGCTGGCCGCCATTCGGCCAGCAGGCCGAGCCCGCGAAACATCAGGTCGATCAATCCACCTGCCAGCCACAGCAATGACTCGCCCACCCCCGTCAACGGCAATGCTACCGTTCCAAGCAGGGCCAACGGCAACACCGCCAGGCTAATCCAAGGTACTGCCAGGAGATTGACCAAGGGCGCGGTCAGACTGACCGGTAGCCCCAACGCCAGCAGCGCGGGCAACAAACCGACAGCGATCGCCCATTGAGCGCGACTCCAGGCCTGCCAAGGCCGCCAGGCACCCAGGCGCGCGCTGAAGCAGTAGATCAATACCGCCACCGCAGCAAAAGACAGCCAGAAGCCCGGCATCAGGCTGGCCAAGGGCTCGAACAGCAATACGCCGACCAATGCCAGCAACAGGGGGAAAAACGCTCCTAAATGACGAAAGCGCAGACGCCAGGCCAAGACAGTGGCCAGCATCAGGCAGGCACGCTGCACCGGCACCTGAAAGCCAGCGAGCGCGCCATAAGCCAGGGCTGCCGCCATCGCCAGGCCACACGCCCAAGGCAACCAGGGTAGCCTCCCAGGCCAGGCGCCCAGCCGCGCCAAACCAGCAACCAGCCCATAGACCAACCCCGCCAGCAAGCCTATGTGCTGCCCCGAGATCACCATCAGGTGCACGGTGCCGGTCGCCTGCAGTGCCTGCCAGTCCTCCCGCGCCAGTCCAGAACCGTCACCGAGCACCAGCGCAGCCAGCACCGCCTCTCGCCCCTGGGCGTCCACCGCCAGCACGCGCTGGCGCAGCCTGTCGCGCCAGCCCCCGGTTGCCGGAGCCAGCATCTCCCCGGCCTTGACCGATCCGGTGGCACCTATTCGCCGCGCCAGCAGCATCGCTTCGCGGTCGGGACCATGAGGATTGAGCAGCCCCTGAGGGCGTCTGAGGTTGACCGCGAGTCGCCAGCGCTCGCCAGCCCTGACCATGGGACCCTCGAACCAGCTCAGTTGCATCCGGCGGGGCAACTGCGCACGTCGGGACTGCGCTTCGTCCAGTTCGAAACGCACGCTGCGACCAGACTGGGTCGCCAGCCCTATTACCCTGCCCTCCAGCCACAGCGTGCGCCCATCGAGCTCGGCGACCAGACGATCATCAAGGGCCTGCTGCGCCGACCAGCAGGCCCAGCTCATCCCCAACAGGAACCACCCTATCGGCCACGCACGAGTGAACAGGCACATCAGTGCCGACAAGAACAGAAGGAACAGCCACCCGACCGACGGCAAGGCAGGCAAGAGACCCAGGCTCAACAACCCGAGCGCCAGCGCAGACATCCCTGTGCGCATGAAGTAAAGCTCCGCAGCGTAATCGCCCCGTCAGGCTAGGCCTGTTTGGCCGCCGAGCTCACTCAACAATTGTCACAAACTCTGAACGAGGCTGACGTGGAATCAAGGCATACTCGCCCTATTCGAGCCCCGGGAGCCTACATGCCGCGCCGTCTCTTCAAACGCTACATGCCGGATCCGACCAGCATTCGGGAACACAAGTCCTTACGCTTTTTCGGCCGATTGCTGCACGACCCCAACCTCTGGCACCTGAATCGCCATTCGGTGGCGCGCGCCATGGGCGTCGGGCTGTTCGCGGCGCTCATCCCCATCCCCATGCAGATGCTGCTGGCTGCCGCCCTGGCGATACCGGTACGCGGCAACCTGCCCATCGCGGTCAGCCTGGTCTGGCTGACCAACCCGCTGACCATGCCACCGGTGTTCTTCGTCACCTACATGACCGGCGCCTGGCTGATGCAGATTCCCCCGCGAACGCTACCGGAGGAACTGACCTTCGAATGGATCACTGACCAGTTGTCCACCGTCTGGCAGCCGTTCCTGCTCGGCTCGGTGGTGTGCGGCGTGATACTGGGCCTGGCCGCCTACTTCACCACCTTGCTCTACTGGCGCTGGTGGGTCGGCCGGCAGTGGCGCCGGCGCAAATGCAGGATGTCATGCACGCATGCCGCGACCACTGACCAGCAGGCGGACGCACAGGGCATAGAGCACCACGTTAGCCACCAGCATGAAGGTGATCGCCGTACCAATGCTGATATCCGACACCCCTAGAATGCCGTAGCGGAACGAGTTGACCATGTGCAGCACCGGGTTCGCCAGCGACACGGTCTGCCAGAAAGGTGGCAGCAGGTTGATGGAGTAGAACACGCCACCCAGGTAGGTCAGCGGTGTCAGAACAAAAGTCGGGATGATCGAGATATCGTCGAAGTTGCGCGCAAACACGGCATTGACGAACCCCAGTAGCGAGAAGATCGTCGCCGTCAGCAACACCACGACGATGGTCACACCCAGGTGATGCACCTGCAGATGGGTGAAGAACATCGACAGGAGAGTCACGATCACGCCCACCGCCAGGCCACGCAAGACACCACCAAGGGTGTAGCCGACAAGAATGGTGTGCGGCGAGACCGGCGAGACCATCAACTCCTCGATCGAACGCTGGAACTTGCTGCCGAAGAAGCTCGATACCACGTTGCCGTAGGAGTTGGTGATCACCGACATCATGATCAGCCCCGGCACGATGTACTCCATGTAGGTGAAGCCACCCATGTCGCCGATCTGACGGCCGATCAGGTTACCAAAGATGACAAAGTACAGAACCATGGTGATCGCCGGCGGCAGCAGGGTCTGCGGCCAGATACGCAGGAAGCGTCGAACCTCGCGATAGACAATCGTATTCAGGGCGACCCAGTTGGTGCGCAGTTCCACACTCATACCGCCACCTTCGACAGGTTCTTTTCCACCAGTGCCACGAACAACTCCTCGAGTCGGTTGGTCTTGTTGCGCAGGCTCTGCACCTCGATGTTCTGCAGCGCCAATTGGCCGAACAACGCAGTGATGCCGATATCCTTTTCTACCTGCACTTCCAGCGTATGCGGCGTGATCAGCCGGCACGGGTAGCCTTGCAGCGTCGGCGCCACAGGCAGGTCCTGCTTGAGATCGAGGACAAAGGTCTCGACATGCAGCTTGCCCAGCAACTGGCGCATACTGGTGTTCTCGACGATGGTGCCGTGGTCGATGATGCCGATGTTGCGGCACAGCTGTTCGGCTTCCTCGAGATAGTGCGTGGTGAGGATGATGGTGATGCCTTTCTGGTTCAGCTCGGTGAGGAAACTCCACATCGAGCGACGCAGTTCGATGTCCACGCCAGCCGTCGGCTCGTCGAGGATCAACAGGCGCGGCTCATGGATCAGCGCACGGGCGATCATCAGGCGCCGCTTCATGCCGCCGGACAGCGACCGCGACTGCACGTCACGCTTGTCCCACAGCCCCAGTTGGGTGAGGTACTGCTCGGCACGCTCCTTGGCCAGCTTCGGCGGGATGCCATAGTAGCCAGCCTGGGTGACGACGATGTCGAAGGTCTTCTCGAACTGGTTGAAGTTGAACTCCTGGGGCACCACGCCGATGCTGCGCTTGAGCGCGGCAGGCTGGCGGTCCAGGTCGTGACCGAAGACATTCACCGTGCCGCTGGTCTTGTTCACCAGGGTCGAAAGAATGCCGATGGTGGTGGATTTGCCGGCGCCATTGGGGCCGAGCAAGGCGAAGAAATCACCTTCGGCGACCTCCAGGTCGATGCCCTTCAGGGCCTGAAAGCCGTTGCCGTAGGTCTTGGTCAGCTGTCTTATGGACAGGGCAGAACTCATAGCGGGTCACGTACCGAAGAAAAAGGTTCAGGACACGCCAGGTCAAGTCACTGGCGCAGTGAGTAGTGCGGCCATGGTGCAAGGCCTGACCGCACAAGTACAGTCATGTGTATCGATAGTGACTATCGAAACGGGCGGGGTATCCGCTCAAGTCAGTGCCGTCATTACCGCTTTCTGATAGGCCGGACGCGCCTTCAGGCGCTCGTACCAGGCCTGCAGGTGAGGGAGCTCGGGGCGTTCGATGGGCATCTCGAACCAGCCGTAGGCAAAGCAGCCCAGCGGAATGTCGCCCATGCCGATCTGCTCACCGGAGAGGTAGGGCTGGGTGGCCAGCGCCTTGTCGACGATCGCCAGCAACTCGCCGCACTTTTCCCGCGCAGCGTTGATCGCCGTCCAGTCACGCTCGTTCTCTGGCGTACGCAGCATGCCCCAGAACAGCGGGCGGAACGGCGCGGCGAAGGACGAGGTGGTCCAGTCCATCCATTTGTCCGCTAGGGCGCGCTGACGCGGATCGTCCAGATACCAGCCCTGCTCGGCACCATATTCGGCGCTCAGGTAGCGCACGATGGTGTTGGACTCCCAAAGGACGAAGTCGCCATCTTCGAGCAACGGCACCAGGCCATTGGGGTTGCGGTCACGATACTCAGGCTCGTTGACCAAGCCGAACGCCCCACCGGCGTCGATCGATTCGAACTCTAGCCCCAACTCGTGGGCAATCCACAGCGCCTTGCGCACATTGCTCGAATTCTTGCGACCCCAGATCTTCAGCATGACAACGTCCTTAGTGAGTGCAGAGGGCGAACAGTCTACTCCACAGTGACGGCACCTGTACCAGCAGACAATGCGCTGAAACTCCTGTGGCCACACCCTGTCACTGTTCATAGCGAGCCATCCGGCGCATCGCGTCTAAGCTATCCGGGATGGCGCGAGCCCAAGCTTCCAAGGAGGAAGAACTATGCTGCTGTTGTGGTTGGTGGTGCTGGTAATCGGCGCCGCATATCTCACCCATCGACGTCTGGCACCGCTGCAGATCCTCGGGGTGATCGCCGCCTATGTGTTGCTGATGGGCATCTTCGCCGACGCACCCGGCTGGCTGCTGACCGTGATCTGGCTGGTGCTGGCCGCCAAGGCTGCCCTGCTGGTACTGCCGCAGTGGCGGCGCCAGGTGTTCACCGGCCCCGTGTTCAAATGGTTCCAGCGCACGCTGCCGCCCATGTCGCAGACCGAGCGCGAGGCGATCGACGCGGGTACCGTGTGGTGGGACGGCCAACTGTTCAGCGGCCAGCCTGACTGGAACACCCTGCTCGACTACCCTGCCCCCACGCTCACCGCCGAAGAACAGGCGTTCATCGATGGCCCCACCGAGGAACTCTGCGCCCTGGTCAGCGACTGGCAGATCGGCCAGGACCTCGACCTGCCGCCCGCAGCCTGGGAACACATCAAACAGCACGGCTTCTTCGCCCTGATCATTCCCAAGGAATACGGTGGCAAGGGCTTTTCCGCCTATGCCCACTCGCAAGTGGCGATGAAACTTGCCACCCGCAGCGGCGACCTGGCCTCGACCGTGATGGTGCCCAATTCGCTCGGCCCCGCCGAACTGCTGCTGCACTATGGCACCGATGAACAGCGTAACCACTACCTGCCGCGTCTGGCCCGTGGCGACGAAATCCCCTGCTTCGCCCTCACCGGCCCACTGGCCGGCTCCGACGCAGGCGCCATGCCTGACACCGGCATCGTCTGCAAAGGTGAATGGAACGGCGAGGAAGTCATCGGCCTTCGCCTGAACTGGGAGAAGCGCTACATCACCCTCGGCCCGGTGGCCACCCTGCTGGGCCTGGCCTTCAAGGCCTACGACCCCGATCACTTGCTGGGCGAACAGGAGTCCCTGGGTATCAGCCTGGCACTCATCCCCACCGACACCCCGGGCGTGCAGATCGGCAAGCGCCATCTGCCGCTGGGTGCCGCCTTCATGAACGGCCCGAACAGCGGCAAGGACGTGTTCGTGCCCCTGGACTTCCTCAT
The DNA here is from genome assembly GCF_049942315.1 of Pseudomonas wayambapalatensis. Classification (NCBI taxonomy): domain Bacteria; kingdom Pseudomonadati; phylum Pseudomonadota; class Gammaproteobacteria; order Pseudomonadales; family Pseudomonadaceae; genus Pseudomonas; species Pseudomonas wayambapalatensis. The sequence goes on along the minus strand of NZ_JBNFMU010000221.1, from coordinate 55,063 downwards.
CGGCGGCAAGGACATGCTCGGCAAGGGCTGGATGATGCTGATGAACTGCCTGTCGGTCGGTCGCTCCATCTCGCTGCCCGCGGTCGGCACGGGCGCTGCCAAGTACACCAGCCTGGTCACCGGCCAGTACGCCCGCATCCGCGAGCAGTTCAACGTGCCGCTGTCCGCCTTCGAGGGCATCCAGGAATCGCTGGCACGGATAGGTGGCAACGCCTGGCTGATGGACAGCGCCCGCCTGCTCACCGCAAAGGCAGTGGACCTGGGCGAAAAACCCTCGGTGCTTTCGGCAATCCTCAAGTACCACCTGACCGAACGCGGCCGTGAATGCATCCAGCACGCCATGGACGTACACGGTGGCAAGGGCATCATCATGGGCCCGAACAACTACCTGGGTCGCAACTGGCAGGGCGCGCCGATCTTCATCACCGTCGAGGGCGCCAACATCCTGTCGCGCAACCTGATGATCTTCGGACAGGGCGCGATCCGCTGCCACCCCTTCGTCCTCAAGGAAATGGCCCTCGCCGGGCGCGAGGATCGCGAGCAGGCGCTCAACGAGTTCGACGACCTGCTGATGAAGCACATCATGTTCGCCGCCAGCAATGCTGCCAGCACCTTCGTGCTCGGGATCGGGCTGGGACGCTTCGAGAAGGCGCCGGGCGACGCCCTCAGCCAGGGCTACTTCCGTGCACTGAACCGTCAGGCGGCCGCATTCGCCTTGCTTGCCGACCTGTCGATGATGCTGCTCGGTGGCGCACTGAAGCGGCGCGAACGCCTGAGCGCGCGCCTGGGGGATGTCCTCAGCTACCTGTACCTGTCATCTGCAGCGCTCAAGCGCTATCACGACCTCGGCTCACCCGAGCACATGCAACCTCTGCTGCGCTGGGCGCTGGAAGAAAGCCTGGGGCAGGCCGAAAAGGCCCTCGATCGGCTGCTCGACAACTTCCCCAATCGCTTCATCGGCTGTGCGTTGCGGGTTCTGGTATTCCCGTTCGGTCGCCGCCATACCGGGCCAAGCGATGAACTGGATAAAGAGGTGGCTGAACTGATTGGCCGACGCAAGGGTGATCCGGCTCTGGAGGAGCTGCTGGCGGGCTGCTTCCGCCCTGACGGCGAAGGTGATCCGGTAGCCGCCCTGCAGACAGCTTGCGACCTGCTGGACGAGGTGGCGCCACTGCACAAGGCGCTGCACCAGGGGCTCAAGGAGGGCAAGGTGCATCCGGCACCGGGCCAGTCGGACATCGAAGCCGCCGTGCAGGCTGGCGTGCTGCAGGCTGATGAAGGCGAGAGACTCCATGCAGCCGAAGCTGCACGTCGGACAGTGATCGATGTGGATGCTTTCGACAAGGCACAACTGCTGCCCGTGGAGGGCAAGGTGCGCTAAGTACCGTCAGTCGCACGGATCGCCGGCACCTGACGGTCCGGCGGTCAGGGCAGAGCGAGGCTGCGCCTGCCCCGGCGGGGCAAAACCTGCGTATACTCCGGCCCCCGTTTCAATACCAGAGGATCGCCCCCATGGCCAACCCCCACCTGGAGTACCACCTGCAACTGCTCCAACACCTGCGCACCATCCTGGTGGCCCTGGGCGACGCCGAGCAAGTGCCGGAAGAAAGCCACGCCCTGTTCCTCGAACGCTTCGACGAACTGCTGACCCTGCTGCCGCAGAATCCACTGGAAAGCCAGTACCTGGGCCAGGACCTGATCTGCCAGGTGATCACGCGCTACCCGCAGATCGCTCATCTGGTTCCGCGCGACCTGTTGTGGTTCTTCGGCGGCGACTGCCTGCACTACATGCCCGATGAGGAACTCGAGCTGTACCAGACCCTTGAAGAGCGTCGCTACGAAGCCGAGCAGAATGACGAGCCCTTCGACTGGAACCTGGAGAAGCAGTTGCTGAGCGCGCCTGACCAGGGCGAGCGCCACTGAGCAAAAAGGCCGCGGGCATTACAAATGCCCGCGGCCCCGTGGCTGCGATGTTTTTGAAGGTAAAAAAAAACGCCACTTCAACGAAGTGGCGTTTTCGAATGGAGCGGGAAACGAGACTCGAACTCGCGACCCCGACCTTGGCAAGGTCGTGCTCTACCAACTGAGCTATTCCCGCGTCGTGATGGGTGCCATTCTAGCGAACTGCCAGGGAAGGTCAACCCCTTGATTCAAAAAAAGTTTTACTTCTGCTCGGAGCCTTCGCGCAGGTGCGGCCAGGCCGCCAGCAGGTAATGCACCATCGACACCAAGGTCAGGCCTGCGGCCACCAGCAACAGCGCATAACCCAGTGCGACCCAGAACGTCAGCACCGGCGGATTGGCCAGCAGAATGATCAGCGCCAGCATCTGTGCAGCGGTCTTCCATTTGCCCAGGTTCGACACCGCCACATGCGCCCTCGCCCCCAGCTCGGCCATCCACTCGCGCAATGCCGATACCACGATCTCACGTCCGATGATCACTGCGGCGGGCAGCGTCAGCCAGAAGTTGGCGTGCACCTGCACCAACAGTACCAGCGCCACGGCAACCATCAGTTTGTCGGCGACAGGATCCAGGAACGCCCCGAACGGCGTGCTTTGTTGAAGACGACGGGCCAGATAGCCATCGAGCCAGTCAGTCGCGGCGGCGATGGCGAACACGCTGCTGGCGGCTACGTAACTCCAGTGATAAGGCACGTAGAACAGCAGAATGAAGATCGGGATGAGCAGGACGCGTAGAACGGTGAGCAGGTTTGGAATATTCATCGGTACGACTGGCTGCGAGTTGAACCCGGCATTCTACTCGCTATGCAGGCTCGCATAAATCGACTCGGCAAGCTTTTTACTGATGCCAGGCGCCTTGGCAATCTCGTCGACACTGGCGCGGTTGAGCTCCTGCAAGCCGCCGAAATGTTTCAGCAGGTCGCGGCGGCGCTTCGGTCCGACCCCTGCGACGTCTTCCAGACTTGACGTGCGGCGGGCCTTGCCGCGACGTGCGCGGTGACCAGTGATGGCAAAACGGTGCGCTTCATCGCGAATCTGCTGAATCAGGTGCAGTGCCAGTGAGTCGCCCTTGAGGGTGAATTCGTGGGCGACATCGTTGAGATACAACGTCTCGAACCCGGCCTTGCGGGTCACTCCCTTGGCCACCCCGAGCAAGGTGAGGTCACTCAGCGCCAGCTCCTGCATGACTTCACGCGCCATGTTCAACTGCCCCTTGCCGCCGTCGACCAACAGCACATCGGGCAACTTGCCCTCGCCGTCCTTGATTCGCCCGAAACGACGGGTCAGGGCCTGGTGCATGGCTGCATAATCGTCACCGGCAGTCACGCCTTCGATGTTGAAGCGACGATAGTCGGACTTGAGCGGGCCTTCCGGGCCGAACACCACGCATGAGGCCACGGTAGCCTCGCCGCTGGAGTGGCTGATGTCGTAGCACTCCAGGCGCTGCGGTACTTCCGGCAGGTTGAGCACCTGAGCCAAGGCTTCGAAACGCGCGGCCATGTGCTGGCGGTTGGCCAGACGCGCACTGAGCGCCTGCTCGGCGTTGGTCACTGCCAGTTGCTGCCAGCGCGCCCGAGTCCCTCGGACTCTATGGCTGATGGCGAGGTCGCGACCGCGCAAGGTCTGTACCGCTTCAGTGATGGCCTGGAAGTCCTCGTGGACCACATTGACGATCAGCTCCCCCGGCAGCTCTCGCTCGGCGTTGCCCAGATAGTACTGGGAGAGGAAGGCCGCCATGACTTCGGCCACCTCCTCCTCGATACCCACCTGCGGGAAGAAGTTCTTGCTCCCCAGCACCCGCCCGCCGCGTACGCTGATCAGGTGCACACAGGCCCCGCCCGGGTTGACGAAGGCAGCGACCACATCGACGTCGCCAGATCCCCCTTCCATGTACTGCTGGTCCTGAACCCGACGCAACAAGGCGATCTGGTCGCGCAGCTCGGCGGCCTTCTCGAAATTCAGCGCCATGGCAGCCTGTTCCATCTCGGCGTTGAGCTCGTTGCCCAGTTGCTGGCTACGCCCCTCGAGGAACATCACAGAATGGCGTACGTCTTCGGCATACTCCTCGGGTGCGACCAGGCCGACGCACGGCCCCTTGCAGCGCTTGATCTGATATTGCAGGCACGGACGGGTGCGGTTGGCGTAGTAACTGTCCTCGCACTGACGTACCGAGAACGCTTTCTGCAGCAGGCTCAGGCTTTCACGTATAGCCCCGGCGCTTGGATAAGGGCCGAAGTAGCGCCCCTTGGCTTTTTTCGCACCACGATGGATGCCCAAGCGTGGGAAATCGCCGTCGGAAAGGAAGACGTATGGGTAGGATTTGTCGTCGCGCAACAAAATGTTGTAGGGCGGACGCCACTCCTTGATCAGCGTCTGCTCGAGCAGCAGCGCCTCGGTCTCGTTGGCGGTGATGGTGGTTTCGACCTGAGCGATGCGCCCCACCAGGGCAGCCGTCTTCGGCGCCAGGCCAGTCTTGCGGAAATAGCTGGCCAGACGCTTCTTGAGGTTCTTGGCCTTGCCCACGTAGAGCAGCCGGGACTCGGCATCGAACATCCGGTACACGCCCGGGCGACCGCTACAGGTCGCCAGGAACGCGCTGGCATCAAAGAGTTGGGACATGGGGGATTACAGGCTTGCGTCAACCATACCGTGGCGAACGGCCAGCAATGTCAGTTCGACGTCGCTGGTGACCGAGAGTTTTTCGAAGATCCGATAACGGTAAGTATTGACGGTCTTGGGGGACAGACACAACTTGTCAGAGATGATCTGCACTTTCTGGCAGCCGACAATCATCAGGGCAATCTGGATTTCCCGCTCCGACAGCGTATCGAACGGTGACCCCTGAGGCTGGAACGATTTGAGTGCCAGCTGCTGGGCGATCTGCGGGCTGATATAGCGCTGCCCCGCGAAGGCCAGGCGGATGGCCTGGACCATTTCGTCGAGCCCCGCGCCCTTGGTCAGGTATCCCGCCGCGCCTGCCTGCAGCAAGCGCGTGGGGAACGGGTCTTCCTCGCACACGGTGACAGCCACCACTTTGGTGTCCGGGTGGCTGCGAAGCAATTTGCGCGTGGCTTCCAGACCACCGATTCCGGGCATCTTGACGTCCATGAGGACCACGTCCGGTTTCAGCTCACGGGCAAGCTTCAGAGCGGCCTCGCCCGAATCCGCCTCGCCGACCACTTGCAGGCCATCGATATCGGCCAGCATGCGCGTGATGCCGGTACGCACCAGATCGTGATCATCGACCACAACTACCCTAATCAAGCAGACACCTCGTCATGGGGGCGATTGGATCCGGCCACCTTAACAAAAAATTTCATCGCGAACCTAGCGCAAAGCGTCATTGACATATGGCTGCCGGTCCCCCCTTCGCAGGCGAGTATTTTCGTGGCTTTCGTGGTCTGCAGCCAGACGCCCGACCAGGTGCCAGATCGCCGCCCGATCGGCTGAAGTCAGTCGTCGCAAGATCCCCAGCAGTCGGCTCTCGTCGCCACTTAGGCTTTCCAATGGCGCTGGCGTGCGCAAGCCGCTGAGTACGTAAAGGGCATCGACGCCCTTGGCTGCGAGCGCAGCCAGATAATCGATGCGTGGCGTGCGTTCGCCGCTTTCGTATTTGCCCTGGGCGTTGGGCTCGACCCCGCCTATGTCGCCGAACACTCGCTGGGTCAATCCCAAACGTTCGCGCTCTTCCCTCAAACGCAGACCGAATCCTTTCATTCGACTCCCTTCCTCCCTCGATCAAATACACTTGGGCGCGTCCGGCACCCGGGCGAATAGCCACGAATCCAGTTGGCACTATGCACATTGGATCCAACCAATACAAGCTACCATTACGCCACTTGTCTAAACCTGTACCTACAAAACCCGTATGATGCGGAATCAAGAGCTCGCACCCGCGACCATGACATTGCGCTGCATGCGAACGAAGCAGTCGTCCTCCCCCATTTCGACAAAGCCCGAACGTGCATAGAGTCGCCTGGCCGGGTTACTGCGAAACACCATCAGGCGCAGCAGCGGCAAACGACGTCGCGCTGCCCATTCGGCCAACTGCTCCAGTACCCACCCCCCGATGCCGTGCCCGCGGTGCTCGGGCAGCAGGTGCAGTTCGCGAATGAACAAGGCCTGACGGTCCTGGCTGAGGCTGCAGAAGCCCAGCACCTGCTCGCCCTCCTTCACCAGCCACTGCTCGCGCCAGCCCCAGGCTTCGTCAAAAGCCTCTTCGATCCACAACAGGTCGAACTCTCGGTAATACGGGAGCATGGCACGGCGCGTCAGATCGCGGGCGAAGGTCCGACAGTCAGCAGTGGCCGGAACGAGTTCACGTGACATTGGGGTCATTGCATCGCTATCCAGCAAATTCATGGGCATGACACGTCGGCGAACTGCCCGGTCCCGCCTTGCACAGTTTGCGTGGCCAGAAGCGATCGGCCAGCACGCGTTGGCCGTACTCAGGCGAAGCCGATTGATACATGCGTTTGCAACATATCATCGAATTCTCCGACGCTATTTTCACCTTCAACCTACGATCTACATTGACCAAGGTCACGCGACAGCCACTCGACCGACACCACGCCGCTGACCCGCAGCCCCGTGCCGGAGACAAAAAAGAGGCCGCGCAGGCGGCCTCGATCAGGTCATCCCGGAATTTTCAGCCCACGCTGCACCGCAGGACGTTCCAGGAATTTTGCCAACACTCGCTGCACATCCTTGAACTGGTCAAAGCCCACCAGATAACGGGCGTTGTAGCGGTCCACGAGATTGCGCACCCAGGGGAAGATGGCGATATCGGCGATACTGTACTCATCGACCATCCACTCACGGCCCTTCAGGTGACGATCGAGCACACCGAGCAAGCGCTTGGATTCGTTGACGTAACGATCACGCGGACGCTTGTCCTCGTAATCCTTGCCAGCGAAGAAATGGAAGAACCCCACCTGGCCAAACATGGGCCCGACGCCGCCCATCTGGAACATCAACCACTGCAAGGTCTGATAGCGCTGGACGGGGTCCTGACTGAGCAACTTACCGGTCTTTTCTGCCAGGTACTGGAGAATCGCCCCCGACTCGAAAAGCGGCAACGCCCGTCCATCCGGACCGGCAGGATCGAGAATCGCAGGAATCTTGTTGTTGGCGCTGAGCGAGATGAACTCGGGGGTCAACTGATCGTTGGTCTCGAAGCTGACCTTGTGCACCTCGTAGGGCAGGCCGATCTCTTCGAGCATGATCGAGACCTTGACGCCATTGGGTGTGGCCAGAGAATAGAGTTGCAAGCGCTCGGGGTGCTGCGCCGGCCACTTCTGCGTGATGGGAAATGCGGACAGATCGGTCATGGTCGATTCCGAATGCGAGGGGACCATCACTCTAGAACCAACGTCAATGTTTGACCATGGCCTTTTCGGTATCGAGGGTGACGCACCCGCACGGGTGCGCCCCCTGTCGTACGATCAATAGCGTGGCAGTACGGGCTGGGCACCGTTGGAGATGACCACTTCGACGCGCCGGTTGAGCTGGCGCGACTGTGCATCGGCATTGCTTGCTACCGGATACTCCTTGCCGTAGCCGGCAGTGACCATGCGATCACCGGCCACGCCCTGACGACGCAGGGCATTGGCCACCGCCGCCGCACGCTGCTCGGACAATCGCTGGTTGAGCGCATCGCTGCCAGTCGAGTCGGTGAAGCCTTCGATCAGTACCTTGCGCTCTGGGTTCTGTTCCAGGTAATGCGCGAGTTGCTGGATGTTACGATGGCTGCCGCCACGCAGTTCGGCACGTCCTGTATCGAACAGCACATCGCCGAAGGTGATGACCGTGCCACGGTCACTGGGTTTGGCATTGAGGTTCTGCAACGCCTTGAGCTGGGCGGTCCGTACATCCAGACGCGCCTGGGTGCGCTGGGCTTCGATGCCCTGCAGGCCGGTTTCAGCCTGACGCAACAAGATGGTCTGCTCGGCAGTTTCGATCCTGCGGTTGGCAAGATAGGCGAGCTGAGTCACCTCGGCGCTCTTGCGGTTCTTGAGCGAAGCCTGCTCGGCTCGTCCCAGGGCGCTATAGGCCTCACGGGTTTCCAGTGCAGCAACGCGACTCGCCTCAGGCTTTGCCTGCAGCACCGAATACGCCTCACGCGCTTCAAGCAACCCAGGGTTTTCCGGAGTGGTACCACAACCGGCCAGCATCAGAGCGAGGACCGAGACACCCGGCAGCAAATGGAATTTCGACATGATGGTTCTCCTCAGCGGGGGGTAGCGGTGGCTTGCGGGGCTTCGAGCAATTCCTGCTTGAGCACCTCGATGCCTTGGCGGGCAGTGTCCAGCTGGGCTTTGGTCTTGCGTGCAGCAGCCTTGCGCTCGGCCAGACGGGCATCGGCCTCGGCCTGCTCGGCAAGTGTCTTCACCTGAGCGGCATTTTTCTCACCCAGCGCGCGCTCCATGGCGTTGAGTTTGTCCTGGGCAGCACGCATCTCCGCCGGTGCGTACTGCGTGGCGTCAGCAGAGACCGCTCGGTTGACCGCGCTTCGGGTCAGCTCGATCTGCTCGCCAGGCATGACCGAACTGGCGCAGCCACTCAGGGCCAGAATCAGGCCGGCGGCAGGCAGGAACTTGATAGTGAATCGGGCAGGCATTGAACAACTCCTCGTGAGTTGACGACACACGAACACTGGGCTCCCTCCGTGTTCGTGCGGTGATGGTCGAAAGGATTCAGAGGGCACGGTCGATGTTCATGATGCGGGCGGTTTCAGCCGCTACGAGAGGGGAGCAATCGGTGAGAAACGTAGAACATCTATGCCAGTCTCTTGGAAAAGCATTGCAAGACTATTCCGCAGACCTTGAACACCACCTGGGAATTATCCGAACCAACCACTAGGAGTTTTCGACAAACCGCATGCTGCATCGGGTAGCCGATGGCTACCCGCCCCAACCGTTCAGCTACGCTCGTGCGCTTGCCGCTTGAGCTTTTCGGTGTCCACACGCACGAACACAGAGTCGGCGCTGACGGTCAGCACATCCCCGGCCCAGACCTCGCAAATGACCCGGCTCTTGCGCCCGACCTCGCCTTCGACCCTGGCCTTGAGCAGAAGCTCAACGCCCATGGGCGTGGGCTTGAGGTAAGTCAGGTTGAGGGTGCCGGTGACACAGTCGATACGCGGCAAGCTGCCCGGCTCGCGCCCTTCTGCCCGGTAGTGGTAGGCCATTGCGGTCCAGTTGGAATGGCAGTCCACCAGCATCGCCAGCAGGCCACCGTAGACCAATCCGGGCCAGCCGATGAAGTTACTGTCAGGCGAGTGCCGGCAGAGCAGGTGCACGCCGTCGCTGTCCCAGTGGCTCTGGATATGCAGGCCACTGGGGTGGGAACAACCGCAGCCATAGCAGGAGCCTTCGGGCGCCGCCAGTTGCTGGAGGGAGAGTGCTTTCTCGTTCATACGCTTCCTGTGCTTGTTGGAATGGGAAGGATGGTGGGAGGATGGTAGCGCTCCCCCCTTCCTTGTGCACTCACCTGCAGCGGCAAACACAGGATGAGCGCAAGCGTCAAACGACTTGCACCCGACCAGACCTCTCTCGCCGCCGTGTCACGGAAATCAGCAGGATCACCGCCGTAACCCCGGCCGTCATCAGGGTTTCGTAGCGATAGGCATCGCTGAACAGCATGTACCCCAGCACCAGCACGATAGTCCCGATCACCAGCCAGGTGAACCATGGGAACAACCACATCTTCAATGCAAGCTCCGTCCCCTCACGCTCAGCCCGCGCACGCATGCGCAGTTGCGAAACGGCAATCACCAGGTACACCAGCAGGGCGATGGCCCCCGTGGTCGACAACAGGAAACCGAACACCTTGCCCGGGAACACATAGTTGACGAAGCAGCCGGCGAAACCCGCCAAGGTCGACAGGATCACCGCTACGGTCGGCACACCAGCCCCGGAAATCCGCCGGGTCATGCTCGGCGCCTCGCCGCGAGCGCCCAACGAATAGAGCATCCGCGAGGCCGTGTAGAGCCCGGAGTTCATGCAACTGGTCACCGCCACCAACACCACCACATCGACCACCAGCTTGGCACCCGGCACATTGAGCACCTCAAGCACGCGCTGGAACGAGCCCACTGCCTTGAGCCCCGGATCGTTCCAAGCCACCAGCGACACCACCAGGAAGATCGAAGCCAGGTAGAAGATGGCGATGCGGTACACCACCAGGTTTGTGGCGCGACGGATCTTTTCCTTGGGGTTGGCGGTTTCATCGGCGGCAATGGTGACGATCTCGGCACCGAAGAACGAGAAGATCGTGATCAGCACGCCCCCCAGCACCGTGCCGAAGCCATTGGGCATGAAACCTCCGTTGGCCCACAACTGACTGACACCTGAGACCTTGGCCAACGGCCAGACGCCGAACAGTGCCAGGCTGCAGATGATGATGAAGGCGAGAATCGCGACCACCTTGATCAACGCGAACCAGTACTCGAAGGCGCCGAAGTTCTTCACGCTGACCAGGTTGGTCCCCGACAGCAGCACCATGATCAGGAAGGCGAATAGCCAGGACGGCACATCGGGAAAATAGGCATGGAGGATGTCGGCGCCAGCGATCGCCTCGACCGGGATGATCAATACCCAGAACCACCAGTACAGCCAGCCGATGGTGAAACCGGCCCAAGGTCCGATGGCCTCGGTGGCGTAGGTGGAAAACGAACCGCTGTTGGGGTTGGCGATAGCCATTTCGCCAAGCATGCGCATCACCAGCAGCACCAGCAGGCCGGTCATGGCATAGGAAATGAGGATCGCCGGACCTGCCGTGGCAATGGCGTTGGAGGAGCCGATGAACAAGCCGGCACCAATGATGCCAGCGATGGAAATCATGGACACCTGGCGCGAAGTCAGGCCGTGCTGCAGCGAACGCTGTTTCTTTTGTTGAGACGATGCCATGGGGAACCCTCTGATGGGTCGGCCGCCGCAAAAGGCGGCGATGAGTCTGAGCAGATTTTGTTGTAGGTCTGTGCAGTTGTTTCTTGTTGTTGTGCAGTTTTCGCTGTCACTGCGCACAGGACAGGAAGTTGGGAATAAGGGGTGTTTTTTCTCTTGCCTCTCCATCGGGTTGTAATCGTTGATCCAGGTCAGTATTAATCTATAGGCGTGGCTCAACAAACGACCTTTTAGAAACACATGATTCCGTTTTGGAATGCATTTCTTATTTTTCCTGCCTGGTAACGCCTGTCATGTCCAAACGCCTGATGCCCTCCACCACCGCCCTGCAATGCTTCGAGGCAGCCGCCCGCCACCTGAGCTTTACCCGTGCGGCGCAGGAGTTGCACCTCACCCAGAGCGCGGTGAGCAAACAGGTCGCACAGCTCGAGGACATGTTGTCCCACCCGCTGTTCCAGCGTATTCGCCGACGCCTGCACCTGACCCCGGCAGGCGCGCTGTACCTCACCGAAGTGAACAAGATCCTCACCCAGATCGACATCTCCAGCCGCTACATCCTCAGCTACGGCGACGAGACCGAAGTCCTGCGCATCGCCACCCAACCCACCTTCGGCGCGCGCTGGCTGGTGCCCCACCTCAAGGGTTTCGGCGAACGCCATCCGCGCATCCACCTGGACGTCCGTAACGAACTGGAGCCATTCGACCTCGTGCAGGCCAAGGTCGATATCGCGTTCTTCTTTGGCCAGGGCACCTGGCCCGGCGCCACTTGCCTTGAGCTGTTCAGCGAGGAGGTGGTGCCGGTGTGCGCACCACAACTGTTGCAGGCACATGCTTTCGACAGTGCCCAGTCGCTGACCGAGCACCGTCTGCTGCAATGCGCATCGAGGCCCGAAGCCTGGCACGAGTGGTTCCTTGGGCTGGGGCTGCACAGCCAGAACAGCTACCACGGCCCACGCTTCGACACCTTCTACCTGTGCATCCGCGCAGCCATCGCAGGCTGCGGGATTGCCCTGATTCCGCGTTACCTGGTGGCCGAGGAACTAAGCGAAGGCAAGCTGGTGGTGCCGTGGAATCATCCGGTGGCGAGCAATGGCCGGCACTTCATGGCCCATGCCGAGCATGCGGCCGAGGTGCCCAAGGTAAAGGCCTTCGTGGAGTGGATCCTGGAACGGGCAGCTGAAGAGGGTTAAAAGTCGAACTTCGAGAATCCAAGGAATGATCCCAATCGAATAATTCGTTTGCCGAACACACATTCATCGCGCTTGGATAATAAGAAATTCGAACAAGGTTCCGCGCGTCCATGAATCAGGAAAGTATCAGCCAGTCCATCGCCATCGTTCACCCGATCACACTTTCCCATGGCCGCAACGCCGAAGTATGGGATACCGACGACAAGCGCTATATCGACTTCGTCGGCGGTATCGGCGTGCTCAACCTGGGCCACTGCAACCCGGCAGTGGTCGAGGCCATTCAGCACCAGGCCGCCCGCCTGACCCATTACGCCTTCAACGCCGCCCCCCATGCACCCTATGTTGCGGTCATGAAGCAGTTGAGCGCGTTCGTGCCGGTGAGCTACCCGCTTGCAGGCATGCTCACCAACAGCGGCGCCGAAGCTGCGGAGAACGCATTGAAGGTGGCCCGTGGCGCCACCGGCAAGCGGGCCGTCATCGCCTTCGACGGTGGATTCCATGGCCGCACCCTGGCCACCCTCAACCTCAACGGCAAGGTCGCCCCCTACAAGCAACGCGTGGGTGAGCTGCCGGGGCCGGTCTACCACCTACCCTACCCCAGCGCCGACACCGGCGTGACCTGCGACCAGGCGCTCAAGGCCATGGAGCGGCTGTTCGCCGTCGAGATCGCAATCGAGGATGTGGCAGCCTTCATCCTGGAACCGGTGCAAGGCGAAGGCGGCTTCCTCGCGCTGGACCCCACCTTCGCCCAGGCCCTGCGCCGCTTCTGCGACCAGCATGGCATTCTCATCATCATCGACGAGATCCAGTCCGGTTTCGGACGCACCGGCCAGCGCTTCGCCTTCCCACGCCTGGGCATCGAGCCAGATCTTCTGTTGCTGGCCAAGAGCATCGCCGGCGGCATGCCGCTGGGTGCAGTGGTCGGCCGACGTGAACTGCTGGATGCCCTGCCCAAGGGCGGGCTTGGCGGCACCTATTCAGGTAATCCCATCGCCTGTGCCGCGGCCCTGGCCAGCCTGGCGCAGATGACCGACGAGAACCTCGCCACCTGGGGCGAGCGTCAGGAGCAGGCCATCGTGAGGCGCTTCGAACACTGGAAAAGTAGCGGCCTGTGCCCCTACCTTGGGCGCCTGACCGGCGTCGGCGCGATGCGCGGGATCGAGTTCGTCAACACCGATGGCAGCCCAGCGCCAGCGCAGCTGGCCAAGGTAATGGAGACTGCGCGAGCCAAGGGGTTGCTACTGATGCCCAGTGGCAAGGCCCGTCACATCATTCGTCTGCTGGCACCGCTGACCATCGAAACCGAGGTGCTCGAGGAAGGGCTCGATATCCTCGAACAGTGCCTGACCGCACTGGACTGAGACTCAGAGCCCCAGTTCTTCTGGGGTGAGCATGTCGGACTCGAAGGCGATCCAACCGCCTTCGAGCTCGGCGTGGCCATTGACGATCGGGCCGTAATAGGTCAGACCGTTCTCAAGCGTGACGCAGATGTGCGTGGCCGACTTTTCAGGCGCCGCGAGCGTACCGACGAAATGCACCTTCTTCAGCGTTTCGCTCACCGCCTCGAGACCGATGCGCATACCTGGGTTCTCCGAGGCCTCGGCGTCCCCGCCACGGTCTTCGGCGCTGACAGTCACAGTGGCGATGTAGGGGTACTTGGTGCTCAAGCGGGGTTACCTCGGGTGGATAGTCGTGTGGGCGCGTAGAGTACGGCAGGTGATCCCTGTTGTCTCTACTGGCCTCTTCACGGGATGGCCTGCAACAGGTGATCTGCCCCCCTCGATCTGTTAGGGTGCCGGGCGATGCACGCCATACCAGACGAGGACACCACGTGAGCGCCGAAGAACCCCTGATCGCCGACCTGTTCGAGGTCGACAAACGCCTGACCCTCAAGCCCGTCGTGGACTTCAACACCTACCTGCGCAACGCCTTTGGCGACGGCGCGTGCCGCTGTCATCGCTGCGTCGAGCTGAACGGCGACGAAAGCAGCTACAGCCACCGCCACACCTTCGAGTTCGATGGCCGCCCGATGCACCGGCGCTTCGCCAACACCGCAGGCAGCGATGTATTGCAAGCCTTGAAGAAAGCCTGGCTGTCATACACCAAGAACGACCTGCCCCTGCTCGGCCAGCTCGATCTGAACACCCTGCGCACCTTCACCGAAACGAACCTGCATGAGCGGCTTGTGGCCCTGCTCCCGGCCAGCGGCCTGGCGCGCGAGGTCGAAGGTACTTGGGTGCTGCAAGCCCAGGCCGACTGACAGCCCGGCGGCGCAGCAGGATTCTCCCGGTCTGCTACCGTGGGAGAATCCTCACCTGCAGGTGACCTGCCATGGCCCGCACAACCCCCATCGAGCTGTACCGCAATATCGGCATCGTCGCCCACGTCGATGCCGGCAAGACCACCACAACGGAACGCATCCTGTTCTACACCGGGGTCAACCACAAGATGGGCGAGGTCCACGACGGCGCCGCGACCATGGACTGGATGGCCCAGGAGCAGGAACGCGGCATCACCATCACCTCGGCGGCGACCACGGCGTTCTGGCAAGGCTCGACCAAGCAATTCGCCGACAAGTACCGCTTCAACATCATCGATACGCCCGGCCACGTCGACTTCACCATCGAGGTGGAGCGTTCGCTACGCGTGCTCGATGGCGCAGTGGTGGTCTTCAGCGGCGCCGACGGGGTCGAGCCGCAGTCCGAGACGGTGTGGCGCCAGGCGAACAAGTACCATGTGCCACGCCTGGCCTATATCAACAAGATGGACCGCCAGGGTGCGGACTTTCTGCGTGTGGTGAAGCAGATCGACCAGCGCCTGGGCCACCACCCGGTGCCCATCCAGTTGGCCATCGGCAGCGAAGAAAACTTCATCGGCCAGATCGACCTGGTGAAGATGAAGGCCATCTACTGGAACGACGCCGACCAGGGCACCAGCTACCGCGAAGAACCGATTCCCGCCGAACTGCAGGCCCTGGCCGACGAATGGCGCGCGCACATGGTCGAGGCCGCGGCCGAAGCCAATGACGAACTGACCCTTAAGTTTCTTGAAGGCGAAGAGCTGAGCATCGACGAGATCAAAGCCGCCCTGCGCCAACGCACCATCGCCAACGAGATCGTACCGACCATCCTTGGCTCCTCGTTCAAGAACAAGGGCGTGCCACTGATGCTCGACGCTGTGATCGACTACCTCCCCGCGCCCAGCGAAATCCCTGCAATCAAGGGCACCGACCCGGACGACGAGGAAAAGCACCTCGAGCGCCATGCCGACGACAAGGAACCGTTCTCCGCACTCGCCTTCAAGATCGCCACCGACCCCTTCGTCGGCACCCTGACCTTCGCCCGCGTCTACTCCGGCGTACTCAGTTCCGGCAATGCGGTGCTCAACTCGGTCAAGGGCAAGAAGGAACGCATCGGCCGCATGGTCCAGATGCACGCCAACCAGCGCGCGGAAATCAAGGACGTGTGCGCAGGCGACATCGCCGCGCTGATCGGCATGAAGGACGTGACCACCGGCGACACCCTGTGCGACATCGACAAGCCGATCATCCTCGAGCGCATGGACTTCCCGGACCCGGTGATCTCCGTCGCAGTCGAGCCGAAAACCAAGGCCGACCAGGAGAAGATGGGGATCGCCCTGGGCAAGCTCGCCCAGGAAGACCCCTCGTTCCGCGTGCGCACCGACGAAGAGACCGGGCAGACCATCATCTCCGGCATGGGCGAGCTGCACCTGGACATCATCGTCGACCGCATGCGCCGGGAGTTCAACGTCGAGGCCAATATCGGCAAACCACAGGTCGCCTACCGCGAGAAAATCCGCAACACCTGCGAGATCGAAGGCCGCTTCGTCCGACAGTCTGGCGGACGCGGCCAGTATGGCCACTGCTGGATACGCTTCGCCCCGGGCGACGAAGGCAAGGAAGGCCTGGAGTTCATCAATGAGATCGTCGGCGGCGTGGTGCCGCGCGAGTACATCCCGGCGATCCAGAAAGGCATCGAGGAGCAGATGAAGAACGGCGTGCTCGCCGGGTATCCCCTGATCAACCTCAAGGCCGCAGTGTTCGACGGCTCCTACCACGACGTCGATTCCAACGAAATGGCCTACAAGATTGCCGCGTCCATGGCGACCAAGCAGCTGTCTCAAAAAGGCGGCGCGGTGTTGCTGGAGCCGGTGATGAAGGTCGAGGTGGTAACGCCCGAGGAGTACCAGGGCGACATTCTGGGCGACCTGAGCCGTCGCCGCGGGATGATCCAGGATGGTGACGAGACGCCCGCCGGCAAGGTGATTCGCGCCGAGGTGCCGTTGGGCGAGATGTTCGGCTACGCCACCTCGATGCGCTCGATGACCCAAGGCCGGGCCAGCTTCTCAATGGAGTTCACGCGCTATGCGGAGGCGCCGGCAAGTATCGCCGATGGCATCGTGAAGAAGAACCGGGGGGAATAGCCCAGGCGACCTCATCGCGGGGCCCGGACTTGCACCGCGGTGGCGTCGGTCTCGCCGACTCAGAACCTCAATGCTGCTCGCCTGCCCGCCGCAACAGCTTCTTGCACCGCTCCGACAGATGCACCACGCGCAGGTGCTTGCCCGCACGGGAATACCGCTCGCGCAGGGTCTTCAACGCGGCGATCGCCGAGTAGTCGACGAAACTCAGGTGCTTGCAGTCCAGCGTCACGCTCTGCGGATCCTGCGCCGGATCGAACTGCTCGAGAAACGGTGTGGTCGAGGCGAAGAACAAGGTGCCGTGCACTTGGTAAATCTTGCCGCCCTGGCCGTCCTCGTGGCTATCGGCATACAGCTCACGAGCATGCTGCCAGGCGAAGTTGATGGCCGCGATGACAATCCCGAACAGCACCGCAGTGGCCAGGTCCGTCAGTACCGTGACCACCGTTACTGCAATGATCGCCAACACATCGCTTTTCGGCACCTTGTGCAGCACTCGCAGCGACGCCCAGGCAAAGGTCTGCTGCGCCACGACGAACATCACCCCGACCAGTGCGGCCAGCGGAATACGCTCGATCAGCGGCGACAGGAACAACACGAACAGCAGGATCATCACCCCCGCCACTACGCCCGACAGCCGACCGCGGCCATTGGAACTGAGGTTGATCACGGTCTGGCCGATCATCGCGCAGCCGCCCATGCCACCGCACAGCCCCGACACCATGTTGGCCGCGCCCAGGGCCACACATTCACGATCAGGGAAACCGCGGCTCTCGGTGATCTCATCGGTGAGATTGAGGGTCAGCAGGGTTTCCAGCAGACCGACCATGGCCATCAACAGCGCATAGGGGGCGATGATCTTGAGCGTCTCGAGGTTCCAGGGCACCTCCGGCCAGGCCAGTTGCGGCAGGCCACCGGCGATGTGCGCCATGTCGCCGAGGGTGCGGGTCGGCAGCTCGAGCAGGTAGACCAGCAGGCCCACACCGAGAATAGCCACCAGCGCAGGCGGCACCGCGCGGGTCAGCTTCGGCAGTACGTAGACCACCAGCATCGTCAGGGCTACCAGAACGACCATCAGCAGCAGCGGCTTCCCGCCGAGCCAGTGCTCGCCGTCCTTGAAATGCTCGAGCTGGGCCATGGCGATGACGATGGCCAGGCCATTGACGAAGCCAAGCATCACCGGGTAAGGCACCAGCCGCACCAGCTTCCCAAGACGCAGCACGCCGAACAGGATCATCACGATCCCGCCAAGCAGCACCGTGGCCAGCAGATACTGGGCACCGTGCTGCACGACCAGGGCGACGATCACCACCGCCATCGACCCGGCGGCGCCGGAGATCATCCCCGGGCGACCGCCGAACAACGCGGTCAGCGTGCAGATGATGAAGGCACCGTAGAGCCCCATCAGCGGATTGAGGTGCGCCACCAGGGCGAAGGCGATGCACTCGGGCACCAGGGCGAAGGAGGTGGTCAGGCCAGCGAGTACGTCGGCACGAAGTCGGGCGGGTTTCATGTAGATCCTGTGGGGTGTCCAGTCATGGCGACGGCGCGCGCGCAATGGGAGCAACCCATCACCCACGCAGAAGCAAAAACGAAGGGCGCGATGTTACGGAATTTGTCTGACAGCGGCCACCGCCGCTCTGCTCAGCGCACCCGCTCCCGGCTCTGCACCGCGAGATCCAGCGCGCGTTGCATGTCCAGCCGCGCCGAGCGACCCAGGTCCGGGTCATTGAGGCGGCCATTGCGCTCCGACGGCAGGATCGGCGCAGTCAGGTCCTCGGCATCCATCGCCTCGAAGTCCTGTTCAGAGCCCATGGTCAGGGAGCTGCGGCGCAGCAACATACGCACCTGCTCGGGCGTAAGCTGCGGATTGATCGACAACATCGCTGCCACCGTCGAAGCCACCAACGGCGCCGCGTAGGACGTACCGCAGTGCGGCTTGCCAGCATCGGCAGGTTGCAGACAGGCCGCTGCACTGACATCCACACGCATGTCGACATTGGAGCTGCGGCGCTTGACCACATGCTGCGGATCCTCGACCGCGGTGTCGCGCTCGCTGCGTTGATGCCCGCCCACCACCAGCAACTGCTCGGTCACGAACGACGATGGCAAACGGTATTCATCAGTGCCAGACCATGACGAGCCATTGCCCGCCGAATTGACCACCACCACATCCGGGTGCTCGCTGCGCAGCCACAGGAAGAATTCCTCGAGCAACTCCTCGTAGCCACTCATGGCCAACCCCGAGCGCACCAGCGAATCGACCTCGTCGCCCTCCACGTTTTTGGCGCCCACGCGGTGGATACCCCAACTCCAGTTGAGCACCCGTACGCCGTCCTCGACCAGGTTGACCGACGCGGCGATATTGGCGGTGATACCTGCATCCGAGTTGCGCTCGACGATCACCTCGAACCCAGGGCTGGCCTTGCCCAGGCCGCTGAGAAAGCCACCTGCCACCCCCTCCCCGCGCCCGGCCAGGATACCGGCGACGTGGCTGCCGTGGCTCTGCGCACGTGCGCCGTCGCGGCCGTAAAGGCAGGTCTGTCTTGGCCCGCAGGCGCCGCGATAAACCTGAAAGGGCGCAGCGTCGAAATCCAGCTCGCGCTCGATCACACCCACACGTATCGGCTGTACAGGCACGTTCGAGGCCGGGACCCGGCGCTGGTAGTAGTACAGGGCATCCGTGAAACGATTGGCCGCCCACTCATCGGCCTGGTCGATGACCGTAGCCTTGCCGCCCTCGCCTTCCTCACCTCGCTCCGGCGCCGACTCTTCGACGATGACCGCGTCCACGCTTATCTCGCTGCCCATGCGCAGGATCATCGCATCGCGCTGTACAAGATCACGTACCGGAAGGCGCAGTTGGTAGACGTTCAACGGCGGGATCGCCCCCACCACCTGCGCACCATATTTGTTGGCGATACGTTGCGCCTCCTCGCGCCCGTTGTGCTTTTCCTCGATCAACAGGCTGACCAGGTCGAGGTAGGTGGTCAGGCCGTCCATGTTCCTGGCCACCTCGTGCGAGCCTGCGGCGACCACATGGCTGCGCTGGCGAGTGAGCCAGACTGGATTGCTTTTCTGCCCGCTGACCTGCAGCCACAAAGCAGCGCTCGGACCGGGCTGGTCGAGCGTGAAGTCGAGCCTGTCGCCCTCGCGCTGCACGGCATTGGCAGGCAAGGCCCGGTCGCCCAGCCACACCTGTGGAGCCTGGTGCTCCAGACCTTGCGCGCGCAGGCACCAGTGCTGCGAGGCCTCGGACAGCAAATCGCCGCAGCGCTGCAACTGCTGGATGCGCGGTTCGGCGATGGCACTCTGTCCAAGAACAAGCAACAACAAAGGTAGGTAGTGCTTCATGCTGAGGGTCTGCAATGGTCTTTTTGCTGCGACCCCAGCGCTCAGGCGATGGTTCAGCTGTTGACGGTAGCCCGCGAAAGCTCCGCAGCCGCACTGCAAATTTCAAATCCCTGTGATCCAGACACGGCACAATGCTGGCAAATTTGCCATCATGTCTATTCAACCTGCGGAGACCACCTACATGCCGCTACGCCCCCTTGTCACCGCCCTGCTGCTGGCGGCCAGCCTCACCGCACAGGCGGCCACCGAAGTCGTGCCGCTGCAGCACCGCAGCAGCGCCGAGCTGCTGCCGACCGCCCAGTCCTTTCTTGGAAAGGACGGAACCGTCAGCGCCTTCGAGAACAAATTGATCGTCAATGCCAG
Organism: Pseudomonas wayambapalatensis; assembly: GCF_049942315.1. Classification (NCBI taxonomy): domain Bacteria; kingdom Pseudomonadati; phylum Pseudomonadota; class Gammaproteobacteria; order Pseudomonadales; family Pseudomonadaceae; genus Pseudomonas; species Pseudomonas wayambapalatensis. The sequence goes on along the minus strand of NZ_JBNFMU010000221.1, from coordinate 34,849 downwards.
CCCGGAACGCATCGACGACCTGCGCGCCTTGCTACAGCAGTTGGACACTGCGCCCAAACGCCTGCTGATCAGCGTTGACAACAACGACAGCAACTACCAGGACAACCGCGGCAACGCCCGGGTCATCCAGTACGGCACCAGCAACCGCGAAGGCGGCCTGCAGCAGATCCAGGCCAGCGAAGGCCAGCCGGCACTGATCCAGATCGGCCAGAGCATCCCCATCACCAGCACCTCGACCGATGGTTACGGACGCATCCAGAGCGACACCCAATACCGCAATGTGACCCAGGGTTTCTACGTCACGCCGAGCGTCAGCGGTGAAACGGTTCGTCTGCAAATCAGCACCAATAATGATCGAATGAGCCAGGAACGCCAGGATGTAGTGAAAGTGCAGAGCACCGACACGACCATCTCGGGCAAGCTCGGCGAGTGGATCACCCTGGCGGGGTACAACCAGCAGAGCCAGGCCGAAAACAGCCCTTCGGCCCTCACCTACAGCACCCAGCGCGGTGAAAACATGACGCTACGCGTCAAAGTCGACCTTCTCGACTGATCCCAGGCAGTTCAAGGCCTCGACCAAGGGCCTTGAAACTGACTGCAGAGTCGCATTAGACCAAAGATGTAGTAAGCCAAAAAAAGCACTACAAAACATTTGACAGGCTCTTTTCGCCAAGGGCATGATGGCCTCGCTCCCGCTAATCAGGGGCCCTGGCAAGGGCCTTCGGGACGCCCTCCCGATACCCCTGGAGGCGTCCTGTGTCTATACGGCCCACAAGGCGGTTCGACGGGATTGCGACTGCAACGAAGAAGTTGTCCCGAGGGACGGAAGCGCATCACCGCAGAACCGGCAATCGACGTCGCACCGCAGCAAGGCATCCACGAGCCGACCTGCTGGGGACACCTTCGCCTGAACTGCACCCCCTTCCCCTTCGAGCCTTCCCCGTTCGCCGCCGCACTCCCCCGGACAGGACAGCCGCCAGGCCTCTGATTCCGCGCCCTGAGCATCCGCACAACTACACTCAAGATCGATGCGACGAGGTTTATTTCCATGGCACTGACACGCGAACAGCAAATTGCAGCCCTCGAGAAAGACTGGGCCGAGAACCCGCGCTGGAAAGGCGTGACCCGTACCTACACCGCCGCCGATGTCGTTCGCCTGCGTGGCTCCCTGCAGCCAGAGCACACCTTTGCTCGTCAAGGCGCAGAAAAACTGTGGAAGCTGGTCACCCAAGGTGCCCACCCGTCCTTCCGGCCCGAAAAAGATTTCGTCAACTGCATGGGCGCCCTCACCGGCGGCCAGGCCGTGCAGCAGGTAAAAGCCGGCATTCAGGCCATTTACCTGTCCGGCTGGCAGGTAGCCGCCGACAACAACTCGGCCGAGTCCATGTACCCTGACCAGTCGCTGTACCCGGTCGACTCCGTACCGACCGTGGTCAAGCGCATCAACAACGCCTTCCGCCGCGCCGACCAGATCCAGTGGAAAGCCGGCAAGAACCCAGGCGACGATGGCTACATCGACTACTTCGCACCGATCGTGGCTGACGCCGAAGCCGGTTTCGGCGGCGTGCTGAACGCCTACGAGCTGATGAAGAACATGATCGAGGCAGGCGCCGCCGGCGTGCACTTCGAAGACCAGCTGGCCTCGGTGAAAAAATGCGGTCACATGGGTGGCAAGGTACTGGTGCCAACCCAGGAAGCCGTACAGAAGCTGGTGGCCGCGCGTCTGGCCGCTGACGTTGCGGGCGTACCGACCATCATCCTCGCCCGCACCGACGCCAACGCTGCTGACCTGCTGACCAGCGACTGCGACCCTTACGACCAGCCGTTCGTGATCGGCGAGCGCACCCGTGAAGGCTTCTACAAGGTACGTGCCGGCCTCGACCAGGCCATCGCCCGCGGCCTGGCCTACGCCCCGTACGCCGACTTGATCTGGTGCGAAACCGCCAAGCCGGACCTGGACGAAGCCCGTCGCTTTGCCGAAGCGATCAAGAAGGAGTACCCGGACCAACTGCTGTCGTACAACTGCTCGCCATCCTTCAACTGGAAGAAGAACCTGGACGATGCCACCATCGCCAAGTTCCAGCGCGAACTGTCGGCGATGGGCTACAAGCACCAGTTCATTACCCTGGCCGGCATCCACAACATGTGGCACGGCATGTTCAACCTGGCGCACGACTACGCCCGCAACGACATGACCGCCTACGTGAAACTGCAGGAGCAGGAATTCGCCGACGCCAGCAAGGGCTACACCTTCGTGGCGCACCAGCAGGAAGTGGGCACTGGCTACTTCGACGACATGACCACCGTGATCCAGGGTGGCGCTTCGTCGGTGACCGCACTGACCGGTTCGACCGAGGAAGAGCAGTTCCACTGATAGTGGATTGCTGACAGAGGCCCGGGGCTTGAGAAAGCCCCGGGCTTTCTTTTGCCTGCCGCCCCACCACTGCCTCCCCCTGCAGGCGCCTGATGTCCTGACGACGAGGCAAACCCCGAGATCAGGGCTATGCTTGAGGCAGCACAGCAAGCAAGGACTGCCACATGCCTCGTCCAAGCCAACGCCTGGATGCCCTCTTCTATATTAAGAAGCACAGCCCGCACCCTGCTTGCTCGCTTGCGCCTCCTTGCCATTGCAGCCCGCCCCGTAGCCCCGTCTTTCGCCGAAACATTGACCCAGAGCGGTGCACGAGAACGCTGCAACTGCTAGAACGAGAGTTTTTCTCATTTGCAAGTGACAAGATTGTGAATTGAATTAGGCAGGTAACAGATGAGGAAAGAAACAGCGGCGCAGCCAAATGATATTAATTATCATTATTAAATTGACGACTCGTTACGCCAACCAAGAAACATAATTAACAAATCTGGTTGGAATGCCCGAAACTCAAGGCTTTCAGCCATTTACGAAAGATTTTTGTTCTTAATCCTACGAATAAATTTGCGCTGGAAATTTTACTTGCCGTGGGTTTACCCATAAAATCAGCGCGATTGATTCAGCTGCGACATTTGGTCACTGCGTCAGCGACACCGCGTCGCCGCTCTACTTATTTCAGACTGCAGAGCTGGGTCTCTGTATAAGGATTTCAAGCATGTCCGATTCGGCAGGACTCATCGCCCACAACTGGGGCTTTGCCATCTTCCTCCTGGGTGTCGTCGGCCTGTGTGCCTTCATGCTCGGCCTGTCCAGCCTGCTCGGCAGCAAGGCTTGGGGCCGCGCCAAGAACGAACCCTTCGAATCCGGCATGCTGCCCGTCGGCAGCGCCCGCCTGCGCCTGTCCGCCAAATTCTATCTGGTCGCGATGCTGTTCGTGATCTTCGATATCGAAGCCCTCTTTCTCTTTGCATGGTCTGTGTCCGTCCGCGAAAGCGGCTGGACCGGATTCGTCGAAGCTCTCGTTTTCATAGCAATTCTGTTGGCAGGTCTTGTCTACCTTTGGCGCGTCGGTGCTCTTGATTGGGCTCCCGAAGGTCGCCGCAAGCGGCAAGCGAAGCTGAAACAATGAGGCTTTGGCAATGCAATACAATCTCACCAGAATCGATCCGGATGCGCCCAACGAGCAGTACCCGGTAGGTGATCGGGAAACCGTCACCGACCAACTGCTGGAGGACCAGGTCCACAAGAACATCTACATGGGGAAACTCGAAGATGTGCTGCGTGGCGCGGTCAACTGGGGTCGCAAGAACTCCCTCTGGCCGTACAACTTCGGCCTGTCCTGCTGCTACGTGGAAATGACCACGGCCTTCACGGCACCCCACGACATCGCCCGCTTCGGCGCCGAAGTCATCCGGGCGTCGCCGCGCCAGGCTGACTTCATGGTCGTCGCCGGTACCTGCTTCATCAAGATGGCGCCGATCATCCAGCGCCTCTACGAGCAGATGCTCGAACCCAAGTGGGTCATCTCCATGGGTTCGTGCGCCAACTCCGGTGGCATGTACGACATCTACTCGGTCGTTCAGGGGGTCGACAAGTTCCTCCCCGTGGACGTGTACGTGCCTGGCTGCCCGCCGCGCCCCGAAGCCTTCCTGCAAGGCTTGATGCTGCTGCAGGAATCGATCGGCCAGGAGCGACGCCCACTCTCCTGGGTTGTCGGCGATCAAGGCATTTACCGTGCCGAGATGCCCGCCCAGAAGGACCTGCGTCGCGAACAGCGTATCGCGGTAACCAACCTGCGCAGCCCCGACGAAGTCTGATCCAGCGACCTGCCGCCCGCTCCCCGGGAGCCGGCGGCCTGGCTTCATTCTCTACGTTGACTCAAAGCGACCGAGACCATGACAGCGGACACCGCTATTTATATTCCGCCTTACAAGGCTGACGACCAGGATGTGGTCGTCGAACTGCACAACCGTTTTGGCGCTGACGCCTTCGTCGCCCAAGAGACCCGCACCGGCATGCCGGTACTGTGGGTCAACCGTGCCCAGCTCAAAGATGTACTTTCTTTCCTGCGCAACGTCGCCAAGCCGTACAGCATGCTGTACGACCTGCACGGCGTCGACGAGCGCCTGCGCACCCAGCGCCGCGGCCTGCCTGCCGCCGACTTCAGCGTGTTCTACCACCTGTTGTCGGTCGAGCGTAACAGCGACGTGATGATCAAGGTGTCGCTGAGCGAAGGCGACCTGAACTTGCCGTCCGTGACCAGCATCTGGCCGAACGCCAACTGGTACGAGCGTGAAGTCTGGGACATGTTCGGCATCGACTTCGCCGGTCACCCGCACCTGTCGCGCATCCTGATGCCGCCGACCTGGGAAGGTCACCCGCTGCGCAAGGACTTCCCAGCCCGCGCCACCGAGTTCGATCCCTACTCGCTGAACCTCGCCAAGCAACAGCTTGAAGAAGAGTCGGCGCGCTTCAACCCCGAGGCCTGGGGCATGAAGCGCCAGGGCGCCAACGAGGACTACATGTTCCTCAACCTCGGCCCCAACCACCCTTCTGCCCACGGTGCCTTCCGTATCGTCCTGCAACTAGACGGCGAAGAAATCGTCGACTGCGTCCCGGACATCGGCTACCACCACCGTGGTGCCGAGAAGATGGCCGAGCGTCAGTCCTGGCACAGCTTCATTCCCTACACCGACCGTATCGACTACCTCGGCGGGGTAATGAACAACCTGCCGTACGTACTCGCGGTCGAGAAGCTGGCCGGTATCCAGGTGCCGCAGAAAGTCGACGTGATTCGCATCATGCTCGCCGAATTCTTCCGGATCACCAGCCACCTGCTGTTCCTGGGTACCTACATCCAGGACGTCGGCGCCATGACCCCGGTGTTCTTCACCTTCACCGACCGCCAGCGCGCCTACACCGTGATCGAGGCGATCACCGGTTTCCGTCTGCACCCGGCCTGGTACCGCATCGGCGGCGTCGCCCACGACCTGCCGCGCGGCTGGGACAAGCTGGTCAAGGATTTCGTCGAATGGCTGCCCAAGCGCCTGGACGAATACACCAAGGCCGCCCTGCAGAACAGCATCCTCAAGGGCCGTACCATCGGCGTTGCCGCATACAACACCAAGGAAGCGCTGGAGTGGGGTACCACCGGTGCCGGCCTGCGCGCCACCGGTTGCGACTTTGACCTGCGCAAAGCCCGCCCCTACTCCGGCTACGAGAACTTCGAGTTCGAAGTACCGCTGGCCCACAACGGCGATGCCTACGATCGCTGCATGGTTCGTGTCGAGGAGATGCGCCAGAGTATCCGCATCATCGACCAGTGCCTGCGCAACATGCCGGAAGGCCCGTACAAGGCGGATCACCCGCTGACCACGCCGCCACCGAAAGAGCGCACCCTGCAGCACATCGAGACCCTGATCACCCACTTCCTGCAAGTCTCGTGGGGCCCGGTCATGCCGGCCAACGAGTCGTTCCAGATGATCGAGGCGACCAAGGGCATCAACAGTTACTACCTGACGAGCGATGGCGGCACCATGAGCTACCGCACCCGGATCCGCACGCCCAGCTATCCGCACCTGCAGCAGATCCCTTCGGTGATCAAAGGCAGCATGGTCGCGGACCTGATCGCGTACCTGGGCAGTATCGACTTCGTTATGGCTGACGTGGACCGCTAAGCATGAACAGCACGCTTATCCAAACCGACCGTTTCGCCCTGAGCGAAACCGAGCGCTCGGCCATCGAGCACGAGATGCACCACTACGAAGACCCGCGCGCGGCGTCCATCGAAGCCTTGAAAATCGTACAGAAGGAACGCGGCTGGGTGCCGGACGGCGCCATCTACGCAATCGGCGAAGTGCTGGGCATCCCTGCCAGCGACGTCGAGGGCGTGGCCACCTTCTACAGCCAGATCTTCCGCCAGCCGGTCGGTCGCCACATCATTCGCGTGTGCGACAGCATGGTCTGCTATATCGGCGGCCATGAATCGGTTGTCAGTCAGATCCAGAGCGAGCTGGGCATCGGCCTGGGCCAGACCACCGCCGATGGCCGCTTCACCCTGCTGCCGGTGTGCTGCCTGGGCAACTGCGACAAGGCCCCGGCGCTGATGATCGACGACGACACCTTTGGCGACGTGCAGCCTGCCGGCGTCTCCAAACTGCTGGAGGGTTACGTATGACCATCACTTCCTTCGGCCCGGCCAACCGCATCGCGCGCTCGGCTGAAACCCACCCGCTGACCTGGCGCCTGCGTGACGACGGCGAGCCAGTGTGGCTGACCGAGTACGAGTCCAAGAACGGCTATGCCGCGGCCCGCAAGGCCCTGGCCGACATGTCCGCCGACGACATCGTGCAAAGCGTCAAGGACTCCGGCCTCAAGGGCCGCGGCGGCGCAGGCTTCCCCACTGGCGTGAAGTGGGGCCTGATGCCCAAAGACGAATCCATGAACATCCGCTACCTGCTGTGCAACGCGGACGAAATGGAGCCCAACACCTGGAAAGACCGCATGCTGATGGAGCAACAGCCCCATCTGCTGGTCGAGGGCATGCTGATCAGCGCCCGCGCGCTGAAGGCCTACCGTGGCTACATCTTCCTGCGCGGCGAGTACACCACGGCAGCGAAGAACCTCAACCGTGCCATCGAGGAAGCCAAGGCCGCAGGCCTGCTGGGCAAGAACATCCTCGGTTCCGGTTTCGACTTCGAACTGTTCGTGCACACTGGTGCCGGGCGCTACATCTGCGGTGAAGAAACCGCACTGATCAACTCGCTCGAAGGCCGTCGCGCCAACCCGCGCTCCAAGCCGCCCTTCCCTGCCGCCGTCGGCGTGTGGGGCAAGCCGACCTGCGTGAACAACGTCGAAACCCTGTGCAACGTCCCGGCCATCGTCGCCAACGGCAACGACTGGTACAAGTCGCTGGCCCGCGAAGGCAGCGAAGACCACGGCACCAAACTGATGGGCTTCTCCGGCAAGGTGAAAAACCCGGGCCTGTGGGAACTGCCTTTCGGCGTGACCGCCCGCGAGCTGTTCGAAGACTACGCCGGCGGCATGCGCGACGGCTTCAAGCTCAAGTGCTGGCAGCCAGGTGGTGCCGGTACCGGTTTCCTGCTGCCGGAACACCTGGACGCACAGATGTACGCCGGTGGTATCGCCAAGGTCGGCACCCGTATGGGTACTGGCCTGGCGATGGCGGTCGACGACAGCATCAACATGGTCTCGCTGCTGCGCAACATGGAAGAGTTCTTCGCCCGCGAATCGTGCGGCTGGTGCACCCCATGCCGCGACGGCCTGCCATGGAGCGTGAAGATGCTACGCGCCCTGGAGAAAGGCCAAGGCCGCGCCGAAGACATCGAGACCCTGCTGGGTCTGGTCAACTTCCTCGGCCCAGGCCGCACCTTCTGTGCTCACGCACCAGGTGCCGTGGAGCCGCTGGGCAGTGCCATCAAATACTTCCGGTCCGAGTTCGAGGCCGGTGTCGCGCCCGCGAGTGCTGCCGACACCCTGCGCCCGAATCTGGCCAAGCCGATTGTGGTCGGCGCATAACAAGATGAATCGCGGGTGGTCCGTGCCACCCGCCAGCTTGCAGGCCGGCCCGAACCATTCGCGGCCGGCCGCAAGCTCACCGATTTCCATTAGCCACGCCTGCTCACGCGGGCCAACGAAGAACTTTGAACCATGGCCACTATCCACGTAGACGGCAAAGCGCTCGAAGTCAACGGTGCAGACAACCTGTTACAGGCCTGTCTGTCGCTCGGCCTCGACATCCCTTATTTCTGCTGGCACCCGGCGCTCGGTAGCGTCGGCGCCTGCCGGCAATGTGCGGTCAAGCAGTACACCGACGAGAACGACACCCGTGGTCGCATCGTCATGTCCTGCATGACCCCTGCCTCCGACGGCACCTGGATCTCCATCGACGATGACGAGTCGAAGGCGTTCCGTGCCAGCGTCGTCGAATGGCTGATGACCAACCACCCGCACGACTGCCCGGTGTGCGAGGAAGGTGGTCACTGCCATCTGCAGGACATGACGGTAATGACCGGCCACAACGAGCGCCGCTACCGTTTCACCAAGCGTACCCACCAGAACCAGGACCTCGGCCCGTTCATCGCCCACGAGATGAACCGCTGCATCGCCTGCTACCGCTGCGTGCGCTACTACAAGGACTACGCAGGCGGCACCGACCTGGGTGTCTACGGCGCCCACGACAACGTGTACTTCGGTCGCGTTGAAGATGGCGTGCTGGAGAGCGAGTTCTCCGGCAACCTCACCGAGGTCTGCCCAACCGGCGTATTCACCGACAAGACCCACTCCGAGCGCTACAACCGCAAGTGGGACATGCAGTTCGCCCCGAGCATCTGCCACGGCTGCTCCAGCGGCTGCAACATCAGCCCCGGTGAGCGCTACGGCGAACTGCGCCGCATCGAGAACCGCTTCAACGGCTCGGTGAACCAGTACTTCCTGTGCGACCGTGGCCGCTTCGGCTATGGCTACGTCAACCGCAGCGACCGCCCACGCCAGCCGATGCTGGCCGATGGCAGCAAGCTGGGCCTCGACGCCGCGCTGGACAAGGCCGCTGACCTGCTGCGCGGCCGTACCATCGTCGGCATCGGCTCGCCACGCGCCAGCCTCGAGAGCAACTACGGCCTGCGCGAGCTGGTCGGCGCCGACTACTTCTACTCGGGTATGGAAGCCGGTGAGCTGAGCCGCGTGCGCCTGGTGCTGGACGTGCTGAACAACAGCCCGCTGCCAGTCCCGACCCTGCGCGACATCGAAGACCACGACGCCGTGTTCGTACTCGGCGAAGACCTCACGCAAACCGCCGCCCGCGTCGCCCTGGCTGTGCGCCAGGCCACCAAGGGCAAGGCCGAGGCCATGGCCGAAGGCATGAAAGTGCAGCCTTGGCTCGATGCAGCCGTGAAGAACATCGGTCAGCACGCGCTGTACCCGCTGTTCATTGCCTCGCTGGCCGAGACCAAGCTCGACGACGTCGCCGAGGAATGTGTGCGCGCAGCCCCTGCCGACCTCGCCCGCCTGGGCTTCGCCGTGGCCCACGCCATCGATCCGAGCGCCCCCGCCGTCGAAGGCCTGGACGCCGAAGCGAAGGCAATGGCCCAGCGCATCGCCGACGCCCTGGTGGCCGCCAAGCGCCCACTGGTGGTTGCCGGTACTTCGCTGGCTGACGCCGCACTGATCGAAGCCGCCGCCAACATCGCCAAGGCCCTCAAGCTGCGCGAGAAGAACGGCTCACTGAGCCTGGTGGTACCTGAGGCCAACAGCCTTGGCATGGCCATGATGGGCGGTGACTCCGTCGATGCTGCGCTGGACGCCGTCATCACCGGCAAGGCCGACGCCATCGTCGTGCTGGAGAACGACCTGTACGCCCGCGTACCGGCCGCGAAGGTCGATGCTGCGCTCGCCGCCGCAAAAGTGGTGATTGTCGCCGACCACTCCAAGACCGCCACCAGCGACCGCGCCGACCTGGTCCTGCCTGCGGCGTCCTTCGCCGAAGGCGACGGCACCCTGGTCAGCCAGGAAGGCCGCGCCCAGCGCTTCTTCCAGGTGTTCGACCCGCAGTACCTGGACAGCAGCATCCAGATCCACGAAGGCTGGCGCTGGATGCACGCCCTGCGTGCCACCCTGCTGAACAAGCCGGTCGACTGGACCCAACTGGACCACGTCACCAGCGCCTGCGCCAACGCCGCACCGCAACTGGCCGGCATCGTCAACGCCGCACCGAGCGCCGCGTTCCGCATCAAGGGCATGAAGCTTGCCCGTGAGCCGCTGCGCTACTCGGGCCGCACCGCCATGCGCGCCAACATCAGCGTCCATGAGCCGCGCACCCCGCAGGACAAGGACACCGCGTTCGCCTTCTCGATGGAAGGCTACTCGGGCTCGGCCGAACCGCGCCAGCAAGTGCCATTCGCCTGGTCGCCGGGCTGGAACTCGCCGCAAGCCTGGAACAAGTTCCAGGATGAAGTCGGTGGCCACCTGCGTGCCGGTGACCCTGGCGTGCGCCTGATCGAATCGCAAGGCGATCGCCTGAACTGGTTCAACACTATCCCTGGCGCCTTCAACCCGGCGCGCGGCACCTGGACTGCCGTACCCTTCTTCCACCTGTTCGGCAGCGAGGAGAACTCTTCGCGCGCGGCACCGGTGCAGGAGCGTATCCCGGCGGCCTACGTGGGCCTTGCCAAGTCCGAAGCCGACCGCCTGGGCGTAAACGACGGCGCACTGCTGAGCCTGAACGTCGCGGGCGTTTCGCTGCGCCTGCCGCTGCGCATCAATGAAGAACTGGGCGCTGGCCTGGTTGCGTTGCCCAAAGGCCTGGCCGGCATTCCGCCTGCCATCTTCGGTGCATCCGTCGAAGGCCTGCAGGAGGCAGCACAATGAGCTGGTTCACCCCCGAAGTGATCGATGTGATTCTCACCGTCGTGCGGGCCATCGTGGTTCTGCTGGCGGTGGTGGTCTGCGGCGCGCTGCTGAGCTTCGTCGAACGTCGTCTGCTGGGCTGGTGGCAGGACCGTTATGGTCCGAACCGCGTCGGCCCGTTCGGCATGTTCCAGATCGCTGCCGACATGCTGAAGATGTTCTTCAAGGAAGACTGGAACCCACCCTTCGTCGACCGCATGATCTTCACCCTGGCACCGGTGGTGGCGATGAGCGCCCTGCTGATCGCCTTCGTGGTCATCCCGATCACCCCGGTATGGGGCGTCGCCGACCTGAACATCGGCCTGCTGTTCTTCTTCGCCATGGCCGGTCTGTCGGTCTACGCCGTGCTGTTCGCCGGCTGGTCGTCGAATAACAAGTACGCCCTGCTCGGCAGCCTGCGGGCCTCGGCGCAGACCGTGTCGTACGAGGTGTTCCTGGGCCTGGCGCTGATGGGCGTGGTGGTACAGGTGGGCTCGTTCAACATGCGCGACATCGTTGAATACCAGGCCCAGAACCTGTGGTTCATCATTCCGCAGTTCTTCGGCTTCTGCACCTTCTTCATCGCTGGCGTCGCCGTGACTCACCGTCACCCGTTCGACCAGCCGGAAGCGGAACAGGAACTGGCCGACGGCTACCACATCGAATATGCCGGCATGAAATGGGGCATGTTCTTCGTCGGTGAGTACATCGGCATCATCCTGGTTTCGGCACTGCTGGTAACCCTGTTCTTCGGTGGCTGGCACGGCCCGTTCGGCCTGCTGCCGCAAGTACCGTTCCTGTGGTTCGCGCTGAAGACCGCGTTCTTCATCATGCTGTTCATTCTGCTGCGCGCCTCGATCCCGCGCCCGCGCTATGACCAGGTGATGGACTTCAGCTGGAAGTTCTGCCTGCCGCTGACCCTGATCAATTTGCTGGTGACCGCTGCGATCGTGCTCTACAACACGCCAGCCGTCGCGGCCCAGTGAGGATTTGACCCATGTTCAAGTATATCGGCGACATCGTTAAGGGCACCGGCACTCAGCTGCGCAGCCTGGTGATGGTGTTCTCCCACGGGTTCCGCAAGCGCGACACCCTGCAATACCCCGAAGAGCCCGTGTACCTGCCGCCACGCTATCGCGGCCGCATCGTCCTCACCCGCGACCCCGACGGCGAGGAGCGCTGCGTAGCGTGCAACCTCTGCGCGGTGGCCTGCCCGGTCGGCTGCATCTCGCTGCAGAAAGCCGAGACCGAGGACGGCCGTTGGTACCCGGAGTTCTTCCGCATCAACTTCTCGCGCTGCATCTTCTGTGGCCTGTGTGAAGAGGCGTGCCCGACCACCGCGATCCAGCTGACTCCGGATTTCGAAATGGCCGAGTTCAAGCGTCAGGACCTGGTGTACGAGAAAGAAGATCTGCTGATCTCCGGCCCCGGCAAGAACCCTGACTACAACTTCTACCGTGTTGCGGGTATGGCCATCGCTGGCAAGCCGAAAGGCTCTGCGCAGAACGAAGCCGAGCCGATCAACGTGAAGAGCTTGCTCCCATAAGGACAGAAAGATGGAATTCGCTTTCTACTTCGCATCCGGGATCGCCGTGGTCTCCACCCTTCGGGTGGTGACCGGCACAAACCCCGTGCACGCCCTGCTCTACCTGATCATTTCGCTGATCTCCGTGGCGATGATCTTCTTCTCCCTGGGTGCGCCGTTCGCCGGCGCCCTGGAAGTGATCGCCTACGCTGGCGCCATCATGGTGCTGTTCGTCTTCGTGGTGATGATGCTCAACCTGGGGCCGGCCTCGGTCGCCCAGGAACGTGGCTGGCTCAAGCCGGGCATCTGGGCAGGGCCGGTGATCCTCGCCGCCCTGCTGCTGCTGGAACTGCTGTACGTGCTGTTCGCCAATCCGAGCGGCGCTGCCATCAGCGGTACCACGGTTGACGCCAAGGCCGTCGGCATCAGCCTGTTCGGCCCCTACCTGCTGGTGGTCGAACTGGCCTCGATGCTGCTGCTGGCTGCGGCCGTCACCGCCTTCCACCTGGGCCGCAACGAGGCGAAGGAGTAAATCATGGGTGCTATCCCTCTCGAGCATGGTCTGGCGGTCGCCGGCATCCTGTTCTGCTTAGGTCTGGTCGGCCTGATGGTCCGCCGCAACATCCTCTTCGTACTCATGAGCCTGGAAGTCATGATGAACGCCGCAGCCCTGGCGTTCATCGTCGCCGGTGCCCGTTGGGTCCAACCCGACGGTCAGGTGATGTTCATTCTGGTGATCAGCCTGGCAGCCGCCGAGGCCAGCATTGGCCTGGCAATCCTGCTGCAGCTGTATCGCCGCTTCCACACTCTCGACATCGATGCTGCCAGTGAGATGCGCGGATGAACCTTCTCTTCCTGACTTTCGTCTTTCCCCTGATCGGCTTCCTGCTGCTGTCGTTCTCGCGCGGGCGGTTCTCGGAGAACCTGTCCGCCCTGATCGGTGTCGGTTCGGTCGGCCTCTCGGCCGCGACCGCCGCCTACGTGATCTGGCAGTTCAACGTCGCCCCGCCTGAGGGCGGTGCGTACAGCCAACTGCTGTGGCAGTGGATGTCGGTGGACGGCTTCGCGCCGAACTTCACCCTGTACCTGGACGGCCTGTCGGTCACCATGCTCGGCGTGGTCACCGGCGTAGGCTTCCTGATCCACCTGTTCGCTTCCTGGTACATGCGTGGCGAAGCCGGTTACTCGCGCTTCTTCTCGTACACCAACCTGTTCATCGCCAGCATGCTGTTCCTGATCCTGGGCGATAACCTGCTGTTCATCTACTTCGGCTGGGAAGGTGTGGGCCTGTGCTCTTACCTGTTGATCGGTTTCTACTACAGCAACCGCAACAACGGTAACGCGGCACTGAAGGCCTTCATCGTCACCCGTATCGGTGACGTGTTCATGGCCATCGGCCTGTTCATCCTGTTCGCCCAGCTGGGCACGCTGAACGTCCAGGAACTGCTGGTGCTGGCACCGCAGAAATTCCAGGCGGGCGACACCTGGATGGTGCTGGCCACCCTGATGCTGCTCGGTGGTGCGGTCGGTAAATCGGCCCAGCTGCCGCTGCAGACCTGGCTGGCCGACGCGATGGCTGGCCCGACCCCGGTTTCGGCACTGATCCACGCCGCGACCATGGTCACCGCAGGCGTCTACCTGATCGCCCGTACCCACGGCCTGTTCACCCTGGCGCCGGACATCCTGCACCTGGTTGGCGTAGTGGGTGGCATCACCCTGGTACTGGCCGGTTTCGCCGCACTCGTACAGACCGACATCAAGCGTATCCTCGCCTACTCCACCATGAGCCAGATCGGCTACATGTTCCTCGCCCTGGGCGTTGGCGCATGGGATGCGGCGATCTTCCACCTGATGACCCACGCCTTCTTCAAAGCCCTGCTGTTCCTTGCCTCCGGTGCGGTGATCGTTGCCTGCCACCATGAGCAGAACATCTTCAAGATGGGCGGCCTTTGGAAGAAACTGCCACTGGCCTACGCCAGCTTCGTGGTCGGTGGTGCTGCCCTGGCCGCCCTGCCGATCCTGACCGTCGGCTTCTACTCCAAGGACGAGATCCTCTGGGAAGCCTTCGCCAGCGGCAACACCAACCTGCTCTACGCAGGCCTGGTCGGTGCGTTCATGACCTCGCTGTACACCTTCCGCCTGATCTTCATCGCCTTCCACGGCGAAGCGAAGACCGAGGCCCACGCTGGCCACGGCATCAGCCACTGGCTGCCGCTGGGCGTGCTGATCGTGCTGTCGACCTTCGTCGGCGCCTGGATCCACCCTCCGCTGGCAGGCGTGCTGCCTGAAAGCGCCGGCCACGCCGGTGGCGAAGCCAAGCATTCGCTGGAGATCGCCTCGGGCGCCATCGCCATCGCCGGTATCCTGCTCGCTGCAGTGCTGTTCCTGGGCAAGCGTCGCCTGGTCACCGCGATCGCCAACAGCAGCATCGGTCGCGTCCTGTCGGCCTGGTGGTTCGCCGCCTGGGGCTTCGACTGGATCTACGACAAGCTGTTCGTCAAACCTTACCTGCTGATCAGCCACATCCTGCGCAAGGACCCGGTTGACCGCGGTATCGGCCTGATTCCTCGCATGGCTCGCGGCGGCCACGTCGCCATGAGCAAGACCGAGACCGGTCAGCTGCGCTGGTACACCGCCTCTATCGCCGTAGGTGCCGTGCTCGTGCTCGGCGCCGTGGTAGTGGCCGCGGTATGACCATGAATATTGCGAACCTCGCGAACCTTGCGACTCTGCGAAAGGAAACGAACCCGTCATGATTCTGCCTTGGCTGATCCTGATCCCCTTCATCGGCGGCTTTCTGTGCTGGCTGGGTGAGCGCTTCGGCGCCACCCTGCCACGCTGGATCGCGCTGCTGACCATGTCCCTGCTGCTCGGTATCGGCCTGTGGCTGTGGGGCACCGGTGACTACACCCTCGCCCCCGCTCCGGGCGCCGAACCTGCCTGGGCTGTGGAATACAAAGTCCAGTGGATCCAGCGCTTCGGCATCAGCATCCACCTGGCCCTGGACGGCCTGTCGCTGCTGATGATCCTGCTCACCGGCCTGCTCGGTGTGCTCTCGGTGCTGTGCTCGTGGAAAGAGATCCAGCGTCACGTCGGCTTCTTCCACCTCAACCTGATGTGGATCCTCGGCGGCGTGGTCGGTGTGTTCCTGGCGCTGGACCTGTTCCTGTTCTTCTTCTTCTGGGAAATGATGCTGGTGCCGATGTACTTCCTCATCGCGCTCTGGGGTCACAGCTCGGCAGATGGCAAGAAGACCCGGATCTACGCGGCGACCAAGTTCTTCATCTTCACCCAGGCCAGCGGCCTGATCATGCTGGTGGCGATCCTTGGCCTGGTGCTGGTCAACTACAACGCCACCGGGGTGATCACCTTCAACTACAGCGACCTGCTCAAGGCACAGCTGCCGCCAGGTGTCGAATACCTGCTGATGCTGGGCTTCTTCATCGCCTTCGCGGTCAAGCTGCCAGTGGTTCCGTTCCACTCCTGGCTGCCTGACGCCCACGCCCAGGCGCCGACTGCAGGTTCCGTCGACCTCGCCGGCATCCTGCTGAAGACTGCGGCCTACGGCCTGCTGCGCTTCGCCCTGCCGCTGTTCCCGAACGCCTCGGCCGAGTTCGCGCCGATCGCCATGACCCTGGGCCTGATCGGTATCTTCTACGGTGCCTTCCTGGCCTTCGCACAAACCGACATCAAGCGCCTGATCGCCTTCTCCAGCGTCTCGCACATGGGCTTCGTGCTGATCGGTATCTATTCCGGCAGCCAGCAAGCCCTGCAGGGCGCGGTGATCCAGATGCTGGCCCACGGCCTGTCGGCTGCGGCGCTGTTCATCCTGTCCGGCCAGCTGTACGAGCGTCTGCACACCCGTGACATGCGCCAGATGGGTGGCCTGTGGCACCGCATCGCGTATCTGCCAGCCATCAGCCTGTTCTTCGCCGCCGCGTCGCTGGGCCTTCCGGGCACCGGCAACTTCGTCGGCGAGTTTCTGATTCTGATCGGCAGCTTCGCCCACGTGCCTTGGATCACCGTGATCGCCACCACCGGCCTCGTGTTCGGTTCGGTCTACTCGCTGATCATGATCCACCGCGCCTACTTCGGTCCGGCCAAGGCCGACACCGTGCTGGCCGGCATGGACGGACGCGAACTGATCATGGTGCTGGGCCTGGCGGTGCTGCTGATCGTGCTGGGCGTCTACCCGCAGCCGTTCCTCGACACCTCTGCCGCCACCATGAGCGGTGTGCAGCAGTGGCTCGGTTCCGCTTTCACTCAACTCGCTTCGGCCCGGTAAGAGCGCTATGGAATTCACCACTCAACACTTCATCGCATTGGCGCCGATGCTGATCACCACCATCACCACGGTGGTGGTGATGCTGGCGATCGCCTGGAAGCGCAACCACTCGCAGACCTTCCTGCTGTCCACCGTGGGCCTGAACCTGGCCCTGCTGTCGATCCTGCCGGCACTGAAAGTCGCACCGCTGGCGGTCACCTCGCTGGTGACCATCGACAAGTTCGCCTGCCTGTACATGGCGATCATCCTGGTGGCCACCCTGGCCTGCGTCACCCTTGCCCACGCCTACCTGGGCGAAGGCTCCAAGGGCTTCCCAGGCAACCGTGAAGAACTCTACCTGCTGCTGCTGATGTCGGCGCTCGGTGGCCTGGTGCTGGTCAGCGCCAACCACCTGGCGGGCCTGTTCATCGGCCTGGAGCTGCTGTCGGTGCCGGTCTACGGCCTGGTAGCCTATGCGTTCTTCAACAAGCGTTCGCTGGAAGCCGGCATCAAGTACATGGTGCTTTCGGCTGCAGGTTCGGCCTTCCTGCTGTTCGGCATGGCCCTGCTCTACGCCGATGCCGGCGCCCTGACCTTCGACCAGTTGGGCAAGGCCCTGGCCGCCACCAGCATGCCAAGCCTGCTGGCACAGCTGGGCCTGGGCATGATGCTGGTGGGCCTGGCCTTCAAGCTGTCGCTCGTGCCTTTCCACTTGTGGACTCCGGACGTGTACGAAGGTGCTCCGGCACCGGTCGCCGCCTTCCTGGCTACCGCCAGCAAGGTTGCGGTGTTCGCCGTGGTCGTGCGCCTGTTCATGCTCTCCCCTGCCGCCAGCAGTGGCGTGCTGAGCACCGTACTGGCGGTGATCGCCGTCGCCTCGATCCTGGTCGGTAACCTGCTGGCGCTGACCCAGAGCAACCTCAAGCGTCTGCTGGGTTACTCGTCCATCGCCCACTTCGGTTACCTGGTCATCGCCCTGGTGGCGAGCAAGGGCCTGGCACTGGAGGCCATGGGCGTGTACCTGGTCACCTACGTGATCACCAGCCTGGGCGCCTTCGGCGTGATCACCCTGATGTCCTCGCCGTACGCCGGCCGTGACGCCGACGCGCTGTACGAGTACCGCGGCCTGTTCTGGCGCCGTCCGTACCTGACCGCGGTACTGACCGTGATGATGCTGTCGCTGGCCGGTATCCCGCTGACCGCAGGCTTCATCGGCAAGTTCTACATCATCGCCACTGGCGTCGAGTCGCACCTGTGGTGGCTGGTCGGTGCACTGGTGATCGGTAGCGCCATCGGCGTGTACTACTACCTGCGGGTCATGGTGACCCTGTACCTGGTAGAACCGAACCTGCGTCGTCACGATGCTCCGCTGAAGTGGGAACAGCGTACCGGTGGCGTGATGCTGCTGGCCGTTGCGATCCTGGCCTTCGTGCTGGGTGTCTACCCGCAGCCGTTGCTGGAACTGGTTCAGCAGGCTGGCCTGCACCTGGTAGGCTGATTCGTTCTGCGCTGCATCAAGACACCCCGCCTCGGCGGGGTGTCTTGTTTCTGGCACCGGCAAAACCGGCCAGCGCCTTCAACCACAACGGGCACGGTCCCACGCCGGGCACTGAGCTCGGTGCAGGTTCAACGCGGTATTGATGATGCCGATGTGGCTGAACGCCTGCGGAAAATTCCCCAGCATCCGCTGGCCGAGCGGATCGTACTGCTCGGCCAGCAAGCCCACGTCATTGCACAGCCCGGTCAGGCGGTCATACAACGCCTGCGCCTGTTCCTGGCGCCCCAACAGCACATACACATCAGCCAGCCAGAACGAACACACCAGGAAAGTCCCCTCCCCCGGCGTCAGGCCATCGCTGCAACTGTCGCTGTCGTAACGCAGCAACAAACCATTTTTCAGCAGGCGACGTTCGATCTGTTCCAGTGTCCGCAAGAAACGCGGATCCTCCGCCGGCAGAAAACCGGTCAGGGCAATGTGCAGAAGACTGGCGTCGAGCTCGTCTGAACCATAGGCCTGCACGAAGTACTGCCCACCAGCATCCAGCCCTTGCTCGCACACCTCTCGGTGAATCTGCTCGGCCACCTGACGATAGTGCCGCCCCCGCTCGCGATCCTCCTCGGTGGTTTCAGCCAGCCTCGCCGTGCGGTCAAACGCAACCCAGGCCATCACCTTCGAATGCACGAACTGCTGACGACCGCCACGCACCTCCCAGATACCTTCGTCGGGCTCGCGCCAGATGCGCTCCACATACGGCATGATCAGCCGGGCGATTGCGGCACTGCGAGGGTGACGAGGCAGCCCGCCCTTGATCGCCTGGGCCATGGCATCGGCCACCTCACCATAGATATCCAGCTGGCGCTGCCCGGAGGCGGCGTTGCCGATGCGCACCGGGCTCGAGCGTTCATAGCCGGCCAGCCAGGGCAAGGTGAACTCGCCCAGGTCGCGCTCGCCTGCCAGGCCATACATGATCTGCATCTGCTCCGGGTTGCCGGCCACCGAGCGCAGCAACCATTCGCGCCAGGCCTGCGCCTCATCGAAATACCCCAGGTTCATGAACGCCAGCAGGGTCATGGTGGCGTCCCGCAACCAGCAATAGCGATAGTCCCAATTGCGTTCACCCCCGATGCGCTCGGGCAACGAAGTGGTGGCCGCAGCGACGATCCCGCCGGTGGGCGCATAGGTGAGCGCCTTGAGGGTCAACAGCGAGCGACGCACCTGGGCACTGTGCGACCCTAAGTCAGGGCAGCGTGCAGCGAAGTCCTGCCAGTGCGCCAGGGTGTCGGCCAGCGCCTGATCGGCGTCGAAATCCGGTGTGTCGGGCAGGTGCGAGGGTTGATGACGCAAGGCGAACACATGGCGCTCGCCTGCGCCCACATGAAAACGGCAGACGCTGTGATGGTCCATCGCATGCAGCCCGACCGTGCTGCGCAGGATCAGGCGGTCGGGGCCGGCAACGGCACTGAGGGTCAGTGGATCGAGCCGCTCCACCCAGGGGACACTGCGGCCATAGTCGAAGCGCAGCACCAGATCGAGTTCGAATCGGGTTTCTCCCGAGAGGCCTTCGACGATACGCAGCACGGCGTTTGGTTCACCCAGGGGCATGCAGTCGAGTACCCGGGCACGACCACTGGCAGTGGTCCAGGTGGTTTCCAGGACCAGGGTATCGCCCAGGTACTGCCGACTGCACTGCTCCACCGAGTCGCTGGGCGCCAGGCGCCAGCGACCATTCTCTTCATTGCCGAGCAACGCGGCGAACACCGCAGGGGCGTCGAAACGGGGCAGGCACAACCAGTCGATCGAACCATCGCGGCTGACCAGGGCTGCGCTGCGGCAGTTGCCAAGCAGGGCATAGTCTTCGATGTGCGCGGGCATTGGAGCTCCTTGGATTGAGGCTTGGGTTCGCTCTGTTGTTTGTGACCACAACCGAGCACGCTTTGCGCCCCTCGCCCGAATCCTGCAGTACATCAACGACGTCGCCCGCCTGGCCTGCTACTGTTCTCCCCAGCCCCAACCCGTGAAGGATCACCCTGCCCCATGTCTTCAGACCTGCTCCTGGTCCTCGGCCTGCTCGCCATCGTCGTCACCCTGTTCATCCTCAATCGCCCCCGCATGGATGTGGTTGCGCTGCTGGTGATCCTGTTTCTGCCGCTGTCCGGCATCCTCACCGTCGAACAGGCCTTGGCCGGCTTCAGCGATCCCAACGTGGTGCTCATCGCCGCATTGTTCGTGATCGGCGAAGGCCTGGTGCGCACCGGTATCGCCTACCGCATCGGCGACTGGATGAGCGAGCGCGCTGGCAACAGCGAGGCCCGCTTGCTGGTGCTGTTGATGGTCGCGGTCGCCGGGCTTGGCTCGGTCATGAGTTCGACTGGGGTGGTGGCGATCTTCATCCCGGTGGTGCTCAGCATCGCCGCGCGCCTCAAGTGCTCACCGAGCCGCCTGATGATGCCGCTGAGCTTCGCCGGCCTGATCAGCGGCATGCTCAGCCTGGTGGCGACGCCACCGAACGTGGTGGTGCACAGCGAGCTGGTGCGCCACGGGCTGGAAGGCTTCAATTTCTTCAGCTTCACCCCGTTCGGCCTGGTGATACTGGTCCTGGGGGTGGGCTACATGCTGCTGACCCGCCACTGGCTCAACGGCGAAGTGCGCAAGGACGGTCGTAGCGAAAGCCGCCGCACCCTGCTCGACCTGGTACTGGACTACAAACTCAGCGGTCGCGAGCGGCGGCTGCGCATCCGCCCACATTCGCCACTGATCGGCCATACCCTAGGCGAGCTCGAGTTGCGTACCCGCCATGGCGCCAATGTGGTCGGCATCGAGCGCCAGCACAAATTCACCACCCGGGTGATCGCCGCCGACTCCGGCACCCTGCTGCAACAGGGCGATGTGCTGCTGCTCGACCTGTTCGCCAATCGCGACGACCTGCGCAGCCTGTGCCAGACCATGCAACTGGAACCCCTGCACTTCAAGGCCGCCTACTTCATCGATCAATCGCAGGAAGTGGGCATGGCTGAGGTCTCGCTGCCGCCCGGCTCGCAACTGATCGGCAAGACTATCCTGGAGCTGGCCTTTCGCAGCCGCTACGGCCTCAATGTGGTCGGCCTGCGCCGCGAGCAGAGCGCCGTCGAAGCACAACTGGTGGAGGAGAAACTGCGCCTGGGCGACACCCTGCTGGTCATCGGCCCCTGGAAAGCCGTGCGCCAGTTGCAAAGCCAGCCGCGCGACTTTCTGGTGCTGAGCCTGCCAGCCGAAATCGATCAGGTCGCCCCTGCCCGCACCCGTGCTCCCCAAGCCCTGCTGAGCCTGGCGGTGATGGTCGGGCTGATGGTCAGCGGCCTGGTACCCAATGTCCTCGCTGCGCTGATCGGCTGCCTGTTGATGGGCGCCGGGCGCTGTATCGACATGAACAGCGCCTACCGCGCGATCCATTGGCAAAGCCTGGTACTGATCGTCGGCATGCTGCCCTTCGCCCTGGCGCTGCAGAAGACCGGCGGTATCGACCTGGCCGTGACCGGGCTGGTCGGCCTGCTCGGCGGTGCCGGCCCGCAGGCCATCCTTGCCTGCCTGTTCGCCCTCACCGCCGTGATCGGGCTGTTCATCTCCAACACGGCAACGGCAGTACTCATGGCCCCGGTTGCGATCAGCACGGCGCAGCAACTGGGCATGTCGCCGTATCCCTTCGCCATGACCGTGGCCCTGGCCGCCTCGGCAGCATTCATGACGCCGGTGTCCTCACCGGTCAACACCCTGGTGCTCGGCCCTGGCCAGTACCGCTTCGCCGATTTCGTCAAGGTCGGTGTGCCCTTCACCCTGCTGGTGATGGTGGTGACTGTGGTGATGGTGCCCTGGTTCTTCGGATTGCAGTGACCAGGATGTTTACCTGTAGCAAACGTGAAATATCCGGGAGGATCGGCGCAAATTAATATCCAATTGACATCAATTCGCTTCCTGAACCACACTGCGATCTATCTGTCCCAGGTGTTAGCTGCAGTCGTCCTGGATTACGTTTGCGCTTGTCGGTCGAGCCCATGGTGTTTTCAGCCCAGTCGCGCCTGCTGCCTCCCTTGATCCTGTTCGGTCTGACCTTCGCCCTGACGCTGGGCGGTATCCTGGCCCGACCGATCGAGTCCCTGTCGCTGTTCTGGCCGGTCAATGCCGTGTTGGCCGGGATGCTGCTGCGCCACCCCCGCCAGGGCAGCATCCTGGGCATCGCCCTGATGTACCTGGCGATGGTCAGTGCCGACCTGATCTGTGGCAGCGAGTGGCGCCCCGCCCTGTGGTTCAACCTGTGCAACGTCGGTGCGATCGTCACCCTCTGGCGTCTGCTGGCGCACTTGCCCCGCCCCCATCGGCGACTGCGTACACCCCATGGCGTGCTCCGCGTATTCGCTGCCTGTGCCGCAGGGGCCGTGGTGGCTGCAAGCCTCGCATGCGTCATGGCCGCCCCCTGGTTCGATCAGTCATTGCGCACCACCTGGCTGGCCTGGTTCAGCGAACAGTTCTCCACCAGCGTACTCGTGTTGCCAATCATGCTCACCGCGCCGTCGCTACCGGCACTACTGCGCAGCGGAGGACAGCCTGTGCGACTGGCACCCTTGCTGGTGCTGCTGGCTTCGCTGGTGCTCAGTATCGTTTTCGGCGGCCCTGGCGCAATCGCCTTCCCCATTTCTGCGCTGCTGTGGTGCGCCCTGAGCTATTCCCCTTTTCTGCTCTCGCTGCTGACGCTGACAGCAGGCAGCACCCTCATCGTTGCCGTGGCCCAGAACCTGATGCATTTCAGCGTGCCGCAGAGTGAGCCGGGCGTCACGGCACTGATGTCGGCTCGCCTGGGCATCGCCATGCTGGTGCTCGGGCCGCTGGTAGTGGCCTGTGTCAGCAATGCCAACCGCGCCCTGCTGTCGCGCCTGGCGCACCAGGCGACCATCGATCACCTGACCGGCGCCCTGACCCGCAGCGCCTTCACCCGCCAGGCCAACGCCCTGCTGGAAGGCCGGCAGCAGCATGCCCAGGCGCTGCCGCTGACCTTGATGATGCTCGATATCGATTACTTCAAGGCGATCAATGACCGCCATGGCCACGCGGTCGGCGACCACGTCCTGCGCCAATGTGCCAGTGCGTTGCAGGAACAATTGCACGACGGCGAACTGTTCGCTCGCCTGGGTGGCGAGGAATTCGTCATCGTCGTTCCGGGGCTCGCGCCCGAACAGGCTGCGTTCACTGCCGAGCGTCTGCGCCGCGCCGTGCAGGACCTGCAGATGGTGCAGGGTGAGACGCAGCTGCGGATCACCGTGAGCATCGGTGTCAGTGGCTGCAACGACAGCCAGCCGACAGCCGACCTTGATGCCTTGCTCGCCGATGCCGACCAGGCGCTGTATCGCGCCAAGGCCCATGGCCGCAATCGTGTCGAGCAGGCCCAGCGCCAGGTGGTCTGAGTCAGCCGATCAGGTCCCAGGAAAGCTTGGCGATCAGCACGCACAGCAGTACCAGGAACAGGCCCCGCACGAACCCTGCCCCTTTGCGTACCGCCAACCAGGTGCCCGTCAGAGCCCCCAGGATGTTGAACACCGCCATCGGCAATGCAATGGCCCACAGCACGTTACCCGAGGGAATGAAGAACACCAGTGCGGCCAGATTGGTGGCGATGTTCACCAGCTTGGCCGACGCCGAGGCGTGGAGAAAATCCAGGGCGAAAAAGCGGATGAACAGGAAGATCAGGAAGCTGCCCGTTCCAGGGCCGAACAGACCGTCATAGAAACCAATGGCACCGCCGATCAGTACCGCCAGGCACTGCTCCTTGCGGCCGATTCGCGTCGGCGTGTGCAAGGCCCCGAAATCTTTCTTGCAGAAGGTGTAGATCGCCATCAACACGATCAGCACCAGCACCGCCGGGCGCATCACGCTGGGAGGCACCAACGACACGGTCGCGGCCCCTGCGAACGACATGACAAAGGCACTGGCCATCGCCGGCACGATCAGCCCCCAGTCGAGTCTGACCTTGCGAATGAACGAGCGCGCGGCGAAGGCCGTGCCGCACACCGACGCGAACTTGTTGGTGCCCAACAGCGCCGCCGGTTGAGCACCGGGCAGCACATTGAACAGCGCAGGAATCTGAATCAGCCCGCCACCGCCGACCGCAGCATCGATCAATCCGGCAGCGAACGCGAACAGGGACAACAGGACGATATCCGTCATTTGAGAAGTTCCAGGCAGGGAAAGCGTGCCCAAAGCCTAATCAAACGGCCGCACCTGTGTTGAAATGCCATATTGCACAAACCGCAATGAGGAACCCGCCATGGCATTGGATATGCTGCGCGAAATACAGGCTTTCGTCAGCGTCGCCCACAAGCGCAGCTTCGTTGCCGCCGCCCGCGCCCTGGGGCGCTCACCCAGCGCCGTAACCCGCGCAGTGCA
The DNA here is from genome assembly GCF_049942315.1 of Pseudomonas wayambapalatensis. Classification (NCBI taxonomy): domain Bacteria; kingdom Pseudomonadati; phylum Pseudomonadota; class Gammaproteobacteria; order Pseudomonadales; family Pseudomonadaceae; genus Pseudomonas; species Pseudomonas wayambapalatensis. The sequence continues at coordinate 10,377 of NZ_JBNFMU010000221.1, read as the reverse complement.
GGCGCTCGAGGACAACGCTGGCACCCGCCTGCTCAATCGCAGTGCCAACGCCGTGACCTTGACCGAAGCCGGTGAGCACTTGCTGCCCCACGCACAGCGCTTGCTGGAGGTGCAACGTGATGCGGCCGATGAGCTGGCGGCGCTGAGCGGTTCGGCACAGGGCTGGATCCGCTTCGCAGTGCCCGAGCTGCTGGCCCAGAAGGTACTGCCGGCGGTGCTCGCCGAATTCTCCCAACGTCACCCCCAGGTCACCCTGGACGTGCAGTTCGGCGATCAGGCCCTCGACCCGGTGCAAGGCAAGTTCGATTTCGTGGTGCGCGGTGCCTTTCCCCAGTCGAGCGAACTGATCGGCTATCCACTGTGGAACTACCGCCGCCACCTGTACGCTAGCCCGGCGTACCTGCAGCAACACGGCTTGCCACTGGAACCCGAGGAGTTGGGCGGCCATGCACTGATCCTGCACACCGCTCCCCGCATACTCAAGGCTTGGCATTTCTACCGCGACGGCCAGATCACCAGCCTGCGACCACGTCCGCGCCTGCGCCTGTCTGCAGGCACTGCGGTGTACCAGAGCGCGCTGGCCGGTGCCGGCATCGCCCGTCTCGCCGACTGGCTGGGCGAGCCGCAAGTGCAGGCCGGGCGCTTGCTGCGGGTATGCCCGGCGTATCACCTGACCTCCAGCAGCGGCCAGGATCCGCAGATGCATGCGCTCTACCCGCCTGGCGAACAACCGGCTCGGGTACGTGAACTGCTGCAGGCGCTACGACGCGCGCGTCCCTGACCCCCAGACAGCACTGTACAAATTCTGCTCAATTTAACAAAGGCCGCTTCGTTACTGGCTTGTAGCGTTTTATCCACAGACCTACCCACGTTTTTTGTGGACAGAATTCCGAGCCCAGTTAACGACTTATCGCACACGCAATAGTGCAGCATTCGCTAGCCTGACCAATTCGATCCACTCGCCAACGTTGATCGCCCCGGCACGCTCGAGTTGCTCGGCACAGACCAGTGCCTGCTCGTAATCCCGTTCGCTGGCGATACCGGTGCCGACGAACCTCTCCCGCCACTCCAGCATCGCTGCAGTGCCCTTCTTGCTTTCCATGTACGACTCCGAGGCAGGTGGGCTGCCGTCAAGCCCAAAAACTCCAGACGCCCCGCGCTCGGGGGCCGAAAACGGCCGCGGGAGATTACACGAGCGGTTATCAAGTGAGAATAAATATCAAGAAGAAGCCGACAGACAGTCGATGAGCGGCGTGGCAGGAGGTAAAACGCATCGAGCCCGTCTCACAGGTAGACGGGCTCGGGGAAGTTGGACGGGATAATTAGCCCGGTGGGATGGTACCCAGCAAGCCGATCAGGATCGTCAGCATCAGGAAACCACCCAGGAACAACGCAAGCTTGCCCATTGGAACCTCGACAAAGTGGGGACTGAACGGCAGAGCTGCCCGCCAGGGATGCGGTGCAGCTGCGCTTGCCCGGCGCATACCGCTTCGTACGGCTGGGCTTGAGGGGCATTGTCAGGCCTTGGCTGATACGGTTACAGATTCAGGTTGCCGTAAAAAAAGCATATCAGATGGGCCTTTCAGTCCAGCCGTCGCAACTTCTCCTGCGGCAACCACCCCAGTTCACCGTTGCGCTGTCGCCGACACCAGAGCCAGCCGTTCAAGCGCCGCAGCCCCACCACCTCGTGCCCAGGATCGACGTCCAGCTCATGGGCCGAATACGACTCCAGTGCCCGCCCCTGGCCGACACCCAGGCACTCGATCAACTGCCCCGGCACCCAGCCTGGCTCGTGCCCCTCACAACTGCACAGGTACCAGTCCTGCCAGTCTTCCTCACCCTCGTAACGTTGCCCGATCTGCAACAACGTCCCTCGGGCGAAGCGGATGGGTCGAGGGTATTCACTGCGATGGCTTTCGATCACCACGTATTTCATATGCCGCTCCCTGGCTTCAGAAGAATCAGTCCTGGCAGCCGCTCAGAGGCTCATGACCATTTCATGCCAGGCCATGCCACCGTGATCGGAACTGGAAGGTTTCACGTACTGGTATCCCATCTTTTCGTACAACCCTACATGCTGGTCCTTGCACATCAGGTGAATGGTCTTCTTGCCGCGTTCGCGCATCTGCTCGATGAAGCGCGTCATCAGTTGCCCGGCGTAACCGCGCCCCTGAAACGCCGGATCGACCACCACCGACATGATCACCACGTTTGGCGCCAGGGCATCGTGCCCAACCAGCTCCTTGAACGCCTCATCGGACATCACCACTTCGTAAGCACAGCCACTGTTGATGAAACCCACCACCTGGCCATCCTGCTCTAACACCAGAAAGCCCTCCGGGTACTGGGCGATGCGCGTGGCAATCTTCTCCCGCGTGGCCGCTTCGTCACCTTCGTAGGCAGTGGTTTCGATGTGATAGCAGCGGTCCACATCCGAAGGCGTGGCGAGGCGGAAAACAGGCGTATTCATAGGGTAGGTCCGTGTCTCGGTAAACAGAGGACGACATCCTAACCGGAGCGGCTCGGCTTCGCACCGCGATCACACGTCACACCCTGCTTAACCGAGCATTACCTGTGCGGCACGCTTTGTCTGTTGGCCTGGGAGGATGTAAACCTGTCCGCTGATACCGTCGAGATCCCGCGGCCACGGTGGCTGGCCAGTACAAGGCGACCAAGACCCGGCGCTCGACACGCAAGGTCAAGCTGCTTGCCCCAGCTCTGCGTGCTCTATAGGCGCAAGTGCAGTTCACCATGAATCTGCCGGCGGAACTGATCGAGGTTATCGATCGAGACAATCGGACCGTGCGCGAACAGCACGTGCGGTTCGTCTTCCACAACACCGCCACAAACGAGCCGTAGCGCGCATCGGACGAGCTGCGACACGGATGGTGGATCACGCACCTGGAAAAAGCAGGCGTGCACCAGCGCGGACCAAAACCTGCCGGCACGCGGTCGCCAGCCAGATGCTGAGCAGCGGCATTCATTCGAAGTGTATCCCTGAATTAGGGATAGCCTTGACACTGAACTCATTCTTGACGGTAAACAAGCGGATTGGCCACGGTAGGACTTCCCCAGCACGGACAAAGCTCCTGCGACGCTAATCTCCTACCCGGACGCTTATCGTCTCTCGCAAACACTGAATGAATACCGCCTCCTGAAGATAGGCCACATTCAACCGGGTCCACGCGGTCACGGCTTTCTGGTTGGTCTGGAAAATCGCCCCCGGCGCCAGCATCACGCCCCTGCCCTGCACTTCACGGGTCAACACGGCGGTATCATCGATACCCGGAAAACGCGCCCACAAGTACAAGCTCTGTTCCGGCCGGCAGAACACCTCGGCGCCGAGCTCATCCAGCACCCGCAACCCGCCTGCGGTGGCCTCCCGCACCCGGTCCTGCAGGCGCATCAGGTGGCGCAGGAAGTGCCCTTCGCTGAGGATCACATCCGCCGTGCGCTCGCACAGTTCAGAGCAACTGGTGTGCAGCATCATCTGCAGGTCAGCCAGCTCGTCGATGGCCTCCTTGCTGCCGGCGATATAGCCCACGCGCAAGGCCGCCGACACCGACTTGGAGAAGCTGCCGATGTATAGCGAGCGGCGCAGCTGGTCGAGCGCCGCCACCTTCAGCGCCGAGCTGGGCTTGAAGTCGGCCAGCGCATCGTCCTCGACCAGCAGCAGGTTGTTCCGCTCGGCCAGTTGCAGCAGACGGTGGGCCTTGGCCGGGGAGATATCCGAGCCGGTGGGGTTGTGACACACCGACTGGATGAAGAACAGCTTGGGCCGTTCGACACGCAGCATAGCTTCCAATACGTCCATGTCCGGGCCGTCCGCCAGGCGCGGCACGCTAAGCAACCGTGCGCCATGTAACTGCAACTTACCGAACAGCGGGTAGTAACCCGGGTTTTCCACCAACACTGCATCTCCCGGCACCACGAAGCGGCGGATGATCAGGTCCAGCGCATGGTTGGAGCCGTGGGTAGTCACAATCTGCCGGGGCGTGGCATTGATGGCGTAGCTGGCCAGCTTGCGCACCAGGCTCTGGCGCAGCCCCGGGTTACCCAGCCGGTTGCCATAGCGGAACAGGTTGCCGGCGCCGCTGCGCATCGCCTGCCGGGTAAATTTGTCGAGGCGCATGTCCTGCAGCCAGGCCACTGGCGCAAAGCCCTCGCCCAGCGGCGCCAACCCGGGCTCGCGAACAAACTGCTGACGCATCATCCAGATGGTGTCCATGGCCCGGGTATAGGGCCGCGTTTCATCCACTTCGGCAGCCTGTGCCTGTGCCTCAACGAAAAAGCCCTGGCCGTGGCGCGCCTCCACCAGCCCCTTGGATGCAAGGATCTCGTAGGCGGTGATCACCGTGTTCTTCGAATGCCCGTGCAAGCGCACGTATTCACGTAGCGATGGCAGGCGGTCGCCAACCTTGAGCACGCCGCTGCGGATCTGCTGCTCGACCGCATCGGCAACCTGTTGGGCAAGGGTGACACGGGTCATCGGCGGGTTCCTTGGCTGCATTGGGTACAGACTGGGTACTGTTGGGCAAAACTGTACCTTCAACAAAGGGCACAGTGGTTGCACATTAAGCACCACGCCAGCGCCGCGCTCAAGGCGCCGCCCAATAACAATGACACCAACGGAGCCTTCATGAGCCTCGATTCCCGCCTGCCCGCCTTCCGTAACCTATCCCCCGCCGCACGTCTGGACCACATTGGCCAGTTGCTCGGTCTGAACCCCGACGACGTCAACCTGCTGGCCAACGCCGGTGCCCTGCCGATAGACATCGCCAACGGCATGATCGAAAATGTCATCGGCACCTTCGAGCTGCCCTATGCCGTGGCCAGCAATTTCCAAGTCAACGGCTGTGATGTGCTGGTGCCGCTGGTGGTCGAAGAGCCCTCGATTGTCGCTGCAGCCTCGTACATGGCCAAGCTGGCCCGCGCCAATGGCGGCTTCGTTACCTCCAGCAGCGCCCCGCTGATGCGTGCCCAGGTACAGATTGTCGGCGTCCACGACCCGCTCAATGCGCGCCTGAGCCTGCTACGCCGCAAGGGCGAAATCATCGAGCTGGCCAACCGCAAGGACCAGTTGCTCAACAGCCTGGGCGGCGGCTGCCGCGACCTCGAAGTGCACACCTTCGCCGAATCGCCACGCGGCCCGATGCTGGTCGCGCACCTGATCGTCGATGTGTGCGACGCCATGGGCGCCAACACCGTCAACACCATGGCCGAAGCCGTGGCGCCGTTGATGGAGGCTATTACCGGTGGCCAGGTACGCCTGCGTATTCTGTCCAACCTGGCCGACCTGCGCCTGGCCCGGGCCCAGGTGCGAATCACCCCGCAGCAGCTGAAGACCGACGATTTCAGTGGCGAGGCGGTAATCGAAGGCATCCTCGACGCCTACGCCCTCGCGGCCATCGACCCGTATCGCGCGGCCACCCACAACAAGGGCATCATGAACGGCATCGACCCGCTGATCGTCGCTACGGGCAACGACTGGCGTGCTGTGGAAGCCGGCGCCCACGCGTTTGCCTGCCGCAGCGGCCGCTACGGTTCGCTGACCACTTGGGAAAAGGACAGCAACGGCCACCTGGTCGGCACCCTGGAAATGCCGATGCCGGTCGGTCTGGTCGGTGGTGCGACCAAGACTCACCCATTGGCACAACTGTCGCTGCGCATCCTGCAAGTCAGCACCGCCCAGCAGCTGGCGGAGATTGCCGTGGCCGTAGGCTTGGCGCAGAACCTTGGGGCCATGCGCGCCCTGGCCACAGAAGGTATCCAGCGCGGGCACATGGCCCTGCACGCGCGCAATATCGCGGTGTTGGCGGGTGCCCGCGGTGATGAAGTGGATTGGGTTGTCCGGCAACTGGTAGAAAATCACGATGTCCGTGCCGACCGTGCCGTTGCGCTGCTGAAACAAAAGCGCGGCCAATGACCATGGCTCCGGCGCAAGCGGTAAAAGTGTTTGAAGTCGGCCCGCGCGACGGCCTGCAGAACGAGCGCCAGCGGTTGTCGGTGGCCACGCGCGTGGCGCTGATCGACGCGCTGGCGGCCAGCGGCCTGCAGCATATCGAGGCCGGTGCCTTCGTGTCGCCGCGCTGGGTGCCACAAATGGCCGGCAGCGACGAGGTGTTGCGCCAGTTGCCCGCCGACGACGAGGTCAACTACACAGCCCTGGTCCCCAACCTGCAAGGCTTCCAGGCCGCGCAGCGGGCCGGCTGCCGCGAGGTGGCGGTGTTCGCGGCCGCCTCCGAGGCGTTTTCGCGCAATAACATCAATTGCTCCATCGATGAAAGCTTCGAGCGCTTCGCCCCGGTATTGCAAGCCGCCAAACAAGCCTCTGTCCGCGTGCGCGGTTATGTATCCTGCGTGCTCGGTTGCCCATTCAGTGGCGCGGTGGCGCCAGAGGTCGTGGCGGCGGTCGCACGCCGCTTGTATGAACTGGGCTGCTACGAAATCAGTCTGGGTGACACCATCGGCGCCGGCAGACCGGACGCGACCGCGCAACTGATCGAACACTGCGCCCGGCAAGTGCCGGTGACCGCGCTGGCCGGCCACTTTCACGATACCTGGGGCATGGCCATCGCCAATGTCCACGCCGCACTAGCGCAAGGTGTACGCACCTTCGACAGCTCGGTTGCCGGCCTTGGCGGCTGCCCCTACTCGCCCGGTGCTAGCGGCAACGTGGCCACCGAAGAGCTGCTGTACCTATTACACGGCCTGGGCTACAGCACAGGTGTCGACCTGCAGGCGGTGGCCCGGGTTGGCGTGCGTATCAGTGCCGAACTGGGCATCGCCAACCGCTCCCGCGCCGGCCTTGCAATGGCGGCAAGGAGCGCCGGCGAACAACACCTGTAGTACTTGTAGCACCCGAATAATAACAACGTGCCCGCAAAGGCAGGAGAATGCCAATGACCCTTGAATGCCGCCTGCACCCCCGCGCACCGGAGGTGAACCAGGCTTACGACAACCTCTATGAAGTGTGGGGCGACACCGTGGACAGCCGCCACCTGATCGCCGCCATCGCCATCGGCGCCGCCTGCAGCCTGGGCACGTTCTTTCTCGCCGAGCACCTGCTGACCGGCTGGGTCCAGTCCAGCCAGATGGCCCGTGCCTACGCCATGCTGCTGGGCATTCTCGGCTCGCTGTTGGGTGGCGGGGTCAGTGCCTGCTTGTTCAAACCCAAGCGCCATGTGGTCGAACACGTCGCCGACCCGGCCTGGCGCCAGCAGGTGATTGAAGAACTGCGAGATGAATACGGCGGTATCGGCCAGCTCAGCGATCTGCCGCAAGAAGTGCGCAACGAGCTGCGCGAACTGGGCCTGGAGCGCTTGTTCGCCGAAGCCGAACCTGCCAGCCCAGCCGTGGCCTGCTCAAGCACTGCAACCCTGAAGCGAGGGACCGCCTGATGGACGCCTTGTTCGACCAGGTACTGATCGCCGTACTGATGGGGGTAATCGGCGCTGTGGTGTTCTCGGCCATCGGCCTGATTTCCGGCAGCGACGAAACCACCACGCTGGCACCGCTGACCTTGCTGGTGGTGCTGCTGGGTGTGCCCGCTGCCGGGGTGTTCACCTTCTTCCTTGCCGGCGCGGTGGCCAAGCACATGACCCATGCGGTGCCCACAGCGTTGCTCGGCATCCCCGGCGACACCATGGCCACGCCACTGATGCGCGAGGCCAACTTCCTGCGCAACCTTGGCGTGCCGCATATTGCCCTGCGCAAGATGATCTCCGGCGCGGTCATCGCCGCCCTGGTGGCCCTACCGCTGGCGGTTCTGTTCGCCGTACTGCTGGCGCCGTTCGGCGATGCGATCAAGCAGGCCGCGCCTTGGGTATTCCTCGCAGCCGCCACCATCATTGCCTACTTCTCGGCCGGCCGCTGGGCCTCGGTGCTGGCGCTGCTGCCGTTCGTGCTGGTGATCATTGCTTTGCAGACCCTGACCACCCAACACGGCGTCAAGCTCAGTGTCAGCTACTTCCTGGGCATCGCTATCGGCCCGCTGATCGCCGCCCTGTTCGCCATGCTCGCCCCGGCAGAGCGGGCTCGGATAAAGCGCAGTGTGCCGCGCACCTTTGCCCTGTCGCCAGACGTCAAGAGCTGGGGCGGCTGGTTCCCCAACCCGCTGAAGGTGCTGGACCGCCGCCAGGCCGGCTGGACCCTGGCCACCGCTACCGTGTCGAGCGCCACCTTCGTATTCAGCCCGGTGGCAATGACGGTGATCCTCGGTGAAGTAGTCGGTTCGCGCATCAAGCACGCCTATCATCGCCTTACCTCGGTGATCAGCGTGCGCAACGGGGTCACCGAGTCCACCTACATTGCCGAGGCATTGATCCCGCTGATCGCCTTCGGCCTGCCGCTCAGCCCCGTGGCTGCCGGCCCGGCCGCGCCGCTGTTCAACGCCCCGCCACGCTTTACCGTGGATGCCGCCAGCGGCCAGGTGAACAATCTGCACAACCTGCTCAGCGCCGGCGAGTTCCTTGCTTTCGGCATGCTCGCAGTGGTGATCGCCATTCTTATCGCTTACCCATTCTCGATGAATTTCGCCCACCGCGCCGCCTCGTTTGTTTCGCGGCGCATCAGCCACGAGGCGGTGATCGCCACCTTCGTCGGCCTGATTTTGGTGATCGGCCTGTGGGAAGGCGGCTTGCTGGGACTGCTGGTGATACTCACGGTCGGTCTGCTGGGTGGCTTCCTGTACCGCTTTATCGGCTTCAACATCGGCGTGCAGTTCATGGGCTACTACACGGCCGTGCTCAGCGTGCCGGCCATCGTCGCTTTGTTCGTCTGACCTGACCTTCTCCTGCTCCACCACGCAGCCACAGGGGCTGCGTGGTTTCATTCGCCTGCAATAAAGGAACAACAACAATGAATATCCTTTGCCCCCCTTGCCGCATGATGGCGGCTGGCGCCTGCCTGTTGCTCAGTGCCGGCAGCGCCCTGGCCGAAGGCTTTAGCGAAGATGCCAACGTCGGCCTGACCCTGCGCAACTTCTACATCAACCGTAATTTCGTCGACCCGGCCCACACCCAAGGCATGGCCGAAGAATGGACGCAAAGCTTCATCCTCGACGCCCGCTCCGGCTTTACCCAGGGCGTGGTCGGCTTTGGCGTGGATGTGCTGGGGCTGTATTCGGTAAAGCTCGACGGCGGTCGCGGCACTGCCGGTACCCAGTTGCTGCCGGTGCACGATGACGGCCGCCCGGCGGATGACTTCGGCCGCCTCGGCGTTGCACTGAAGGCACGCGTTTCGGCCACCGAGCTGAAGATTGGCGAGTGGTCGCCGATGCTGCCGGTGCTGCGCTCAGACGACGGCCGCTCGCTGCCCCAGACCTTCCAGGGCGCCCAGCTCACCTCGCGTGAAATCGACAACCTCACGCTTTACGGCGCACGCTTTCGCGGCAATAGCCCGCGCAACGACGCCAGCATGGACGACCTGTTCATGTCCGGCCGACCCAGCGCCACATCGGACCGCCTGGATATCCTGGGCGCCGAGTACCTGTTCAACGATAAGGCCACCCAGCTCGCAGCCTGGCATACGGACCTGCAAGACATCTACCGCCAGCAGTACTACAATCTGATCCACAGCCAGGCCATCGGCAACTGGACGCTGGGTGCCAACCTCGGCTATTTCGTCGGCGAGGACAGCGGCCGCTCACTGTCAGGCAAGATGGACAACCGCACCACCTCGCTGCTGCTCTCGGCGCGTACCGGTGGCCATACCCTGTACCTCGGCCTGCAGCGAGTGAGCGGCGATACCGGCTGGATGCGGGTCAACGGCACGGCCGGCACCAGCCTGGCCAACGACAGCTATAACTCCAGCTACGACAACGCCCACGAACGCTCCTGGCAGGTGCGCTACGACCACAACTTCGTAGTCGATGGCCTACCGGGGCTACAGTTCATGACCCGCTACATCAGCGGCGACAATGTGCACATTGGCAACGTGCGCGATGGCAAGGAATGGGGCCGCGAAAGCGAACTGGCCTATACCCTCCAGAGCGGCAACTTGCGAGACCTGACCGTCAGGTGGCGCAGTTCCACCTTGCGCCGGAACTTCAGCAGCAATGAGTTCGATGAACACCGGGTGATTGTGAGTTATCCGCTGTCTATCCTTTGAACTAAGTCCTCTCCTCCATGCAACCACGCAGCGACCAAGGCCACTGGTTCGCTGCGTATCCGCACGTCAGTTTGTAGTGCTCTGAATCGCCCCTGGCTTCCTAGACACCTCCGAGCCTCATAATGAGGCCCAAATAGGAGGTGCCATGAGTCGTCAGCGTTACCCCGAAGAATTCAAGATCGAAGCGGTCAAGCAAGTGACCGAAAAAGGCAAACCTGTCGCCGAGGTCGCCCAGCGCCTGGGCATGTCCGTGCACAGCCTTTACGC